>NZ_LJCS01000008.1:0-106194 GCF_001280945.1 Photorhabdus heterorhabditis
TATGCCTGGCGGCGATAGCGCGGTGGTCCCACCTGACCCCATGCCGAACTCAGCAGTGAAACGCCGTAGCGCCGATGGTAGTGTGGGGTCTCCCCATGCGAGAGTAGGACACTGCCAGGCTTTAAATCCGGTGAACCCCCTCAGCGTAAGCTGGGGGTGTTTGCGTTTGGGCGTCAGAGACGCGATGACATGTCGGCTCGCCTGGGGTATCCTGCGCGGTTGAGCCGGTTTGAAGGCACTCATGCAGTCAAACATTCGGATAATTGCCTGCACAATCGCTCATGGGACGGCTCACTGTAAGGTAAAGCTTGAAGGCGGTTGTACAGAGAGAGTAAGAAGGTAAAGTTCGACATTGATATGGAATTAACTGATGTGGATGCAGAAGGCAGCTTAGCCGCTTCAGAACTCTATTGGATGAGTAAATAACTTAAGCCGGTCACTTCAATTTATAGAAAATATATAATTAAATTATAAAGTTAATTCATTATTATGGTTTTCTTTAAAAATATTATTTCGTGAAATAAGTAACATTGGATATTTCAGTGTTAAAAACAAATTTATAAGAATAATAATCTTAGTTATATCGTATGTGAAATTTTAAAACAGTATATTGCCAGGGCAATATTCAACCAGTTAAAGTGGGTTTGTTAAATTGAATCGCAATTCGAGACTCAGTAGTCTGATAAATTTTTTGTGGGTGATAGCAGCAGGATTAATGACCACACTATTTAATCCTAAAGATGACTCTGAATGTACGTACCTCCAATGACATAAAATCCTCTGAAGTTATTCACTACAGAGGATTTATAATATCATCGGCTTTATCGATTTAATTATAAGATACGACTAATCAATTTGTCTACCCGGATGCGGCGTAAGCGACGAATAAGTTTACGTACTTTGACTGGGTAAAGTTGGATACTATCTAATTCCTGATAATTGTTAATAATCGTAGTGTGAGTACGGATAAAATTCAGTTCTTTTGTACGCTGTTCTTGCATTTCTTCATGAGGATCGTGGATAAGAATTGCATTTTCTAAATCTAGTCCCCAGGCGCGAGGATTAAGGTTATTTCCTGTAATCAACTGCCATTGATTATCCACCCACACACCTTTCAGATGATAGCTATTGTCACCATCTTTCCATAACCGTACAGTCAGTTGATCGCTGTCAACATAGAATTGTAGTCTGCTGATAAAACGGCGCAGATTGATTTCATATAGATATGGCAATGCGCCGATAATTTTAAATGGTTCTTCTGGTGGAATATAAAAGTCATTGGCTGTTTTATCGCCAACAATAATTTCCACTTGTTTACCCCGACGTAGCAGATGAATAATCAGTCGGACAATTACTGCTGGCAAGTTAAAATATGGAGTACAAATAATGAGTTTCTGTTCTGTACTGGCGATCAGATGGTTGATGGTTTTATTAAGAAGGTTTTTCTTCCCTAAACCAGCGATCGGAGTGACAGATAACTCATCGTTAGTTGCTTGGTTATTAATCTGATAAGTGGTGTGTCGCAGAGAAAAACGAAGTTGACGGATCAGATTTTTAATTTCAGGGCTACGAGGGCGATTTTTACAATCCAGTTTCTGTACAGCTTCTGCGGAGAGAATGTAATTATCAACAAACTGTTTCATTGCTTCTGCAAGTTTTGCATTGTGAAGTAGATGGTAGCGGTCATAGCGATATTTATCATGTTGGTGGAGATAGACATCATTAATGCTCGCTCCGCTATAAACCACAGTATCGTCAAAGATAAAGCCTTTTAAATGTAAAACACCCAATGCCTCACGGGTATTTACGGGTACACCTAATACTGGAATTTTTATATCAGGATATGCTTCTGCCATAGAGCAATACCAGTCGGCATTCGTTGCCATTGCAGCAGCACCAATTCGTCCACGTTGTGCCCGATGCCAGTCAACAAGGACTTTAATATCTAGTTCGGGGCGTTGTTGCTTAGCTGCATAAAGTGCATTAAGGATATCTTGCCCTGCGTTATCATTTTCCAGATAAAGGGAGATGATATAAATATGTTTTTCAGCGTTAGCAATTTTTTCCAGCAGGGTGCTGCGGAACACTTCGGGTTGATAAAGTGTTTTAACATCAGCAACTGACTGAGGTAGCTTAGGCAGTTGTGCAAGGTGCTGTTGGTGTTTAGCTTGTTTGAATTTAGACAACATCACAGTGCGCTTTTTCTCTTATGTTGGATGGCTGAAATACTACTATATAAAGCAATGAATCAAATGATCTGGCGATAATACCATTAGTCTGGCTAATTGTGAGCATGATTTGACGCTCTACTCTCTAATGATTCAAGTCTGTGCGATTCATCACGTAGTTGATTTAAAGTTCAAGGGTTAAGTTTACAATACCATCTTCAAATTGAATATCTATGGTAAATCCCAGTTTCTTAGCGAGTTTTATCATAGTTCGATTTTCTGGCATGGTAATGGCGTTGAGGCGTCTTATGCCATGTTCTCGCGTATAATTAATAAGTTTGGTCATAAGCTGATGCCCAAGGGTAATCCCTTTTAAATCAGAACGTACTAACACAGCAAATTCTGCTTCGACATTATCTGGGTCAGCTATGGCGCGAGTAACACCGATAATTTCTGGGTTGGTTTTAGGGTGATGCACGGCAACAAATGCCATTTCACGGTCGTAATCAATTTGGGTCATATTCGCTAGATCATCGTGTGTGAATTCGCTAATTTCACTGAAATAGCGGTAATAGAGATCTTCTCTAGTGACCTGACCGATAAAATCTTTCAGCAATGGTTCATCTTCTGGCAAAATCGGACGCAGAAGGCATTCTGCACCACTTTTTAGTTTTATGGTTTCTTCTAGTTCGCTTGGATATGGGCGGATAGCCAATCTAGTTCTTGGGTCGCCTTCTATTGAAGACAATTCCATCGAAACATCCAATAGTGTGAATTCATCGCCAGAAGCTAGTAAAGGATGAATATCCAATCGTATGATCTGTGGGCAATCAAGTAATAGGTTGGATACTTGAACCAAAAGTCGGCTGAGTGCCAGCACATCTAGTGGTTGAAGAGAGCCTTTGAGCTTAATTTTTCTACTTTTAATGGCTTGAATAACTAAATATCGTGCTAATGCCATATTAAGAGGTGGCAATGCAACCGCTGCTTGTGTTTCCTGTAACCACTCTACACCACCTTCACCCAGCATAATCAATGGGCCAAATACTTCATCTTGTTCTACTGCAATCCGCAATTCTTGCGCTCCAGCGCGGTTTGCCATGCTTTGAACTAACAATCCCTGAACTCTTGCCTGTGGAAAATTCTGGTTGACTCGTTCGATAATTGCTTGAGCAGAAGCCCTGACTTCATCTGCATTTCGCAAATAGAGCATGACTCCCTGAACTTCTGATTTATGTGGGATATCTGGTGATCGTAATTTTAGGGCGACAGGATAACCAATCTGTTGGGCAATACTGACTGCTTCATTACTGTCATGAGCAATCCATGTCGGAAGTGTATTGAGGCCATAGGCTTCCAGAATAGGTTGAACTTCATGGGTATCTAGACGAAAATTCCTTTGTTCTAGGGCTTGTTGTATGCACTGATGGGCGCGAGCTGTATTAGCGGTGATATTTGCTGGTAATGTTGGTGTCTCTGTTAATTGTTTCTGGTTGCGACGATATTCCACCATATGCATAAAAGCAGTCACAGCGCCTTCAGGGGTTCGGTAAGTTGGAATACCGGCTTCACTGAACAAACGGCGGGCTTCTTGTGACGAATATTCACCACACCAGTTGGTAAAGATAGTGAGCCATTTTCCCCGTGGATGTTGTCGGATTGTTTCAATCACTTTAGTTGCTGTATGAACGCCGGGAGCAATGGCGCTAGGTGAGTGAATAAGTAACAAGGCATCATGGTCGTGGCTGTCCAACAACGGTTTTAGTGCTGTGATATAACGTTCCACGGTGGAGTCATCTCTTAAATCCAGCGGGTTATGTAAAGCGATAGTTTCTGGTAATTGTGTTTTCAATGCTTTCGTTGTTTCTTCTCCTAACGTCGCTAATTTACCGTTGCGGCGGAATAATTCATCCAGCGCCATTGCTGCTGGAGCTGCGCCATTACTGACGATAAACAATCGTTCTCCTCGTAAAGGTGACATATAACTTAATGTTTCTACAGCCGAAAACATTTCATGCGTGTCTTGTACCCGTAATAATCCAGCGCGCTGAATAGCAGCATCATAAGCAGCATCTAGATTTTGTTGCTCACCAAGTAATTTCTGTGCCCGCTTGGTACGACCACTTTTAACCACAAGGATCGGTTTATTACGGGAAGCACTCCTGGATGCTGAAAGAAAACGACGGGCATCATGGATATGTTCAAGATAGAGCAAGATGGCGCTGGTTTTATTGTCACGAGCCAGAAAATCAAGCAGATGATCAATATCAATATCGACACTATCGCCTAGCGCTATAAAGTAGGAAAATCCGACACCTCTGTGTTGTGCCCAGTCAAGAATGGTATTGGATACTGCTGCGGATTGAGAAATAAAGGCTAACTTCCCTTTGTGTATCGGAACCGGAGAAAAACTGGCGTTCAGTCCTTGCCAGGGTGCTAATAATCCCAAACTGTTTGGTCCGAGTAATCGGATACTATAGCGTTGGCAACACTGTCTTAGTTCGGCAAATTGGGATTTTGGTGAAGAAAGAATAATAACTGTTTTACAACCTCGTTTCCCCAATTGCTCCAGACATTGCAAATTGCGGCTGTGATGAGTACAGATAACAGCCAAATCGGGTGTAATCGGTAATTTATCTATTGAAGGATAGGCTAAAACCCCTTGAACGGAACTTTTATTTGGGGTTATCGGTAGTATTGGCCCGGCAAATCCTCCTGCGAGCAGGTTACGCATCATAACTGAACCAGCTCGTTCTGGTTTTTCTGAAGCACCAATTACAGCAATGGATTTAGGGCGTAATAAAGCTTCAAGTCCTCGCTGGCTCATCAAGAGGCTCCTTAATTAGCGATTAATGTTGACAACTGTAGCGGATTTTTCCGGCAATTGCTGTGATTTACGCTCTTGGATGATGAGGTTTACCTGCCAGATATTGCTGATGGAAATAGCTAAAATGAGTGAGCAGTTGCTGAGAAGCTGTTATGTCTCCAGCTTGTTCCAGAATGATAGCTGCCACTTCTGCGGTACAGAGTTGTTCTTCTCTGGCTGACATCCGTAATAAATAATTTGTTTTTGCGGCGCTGTTAACGGATAACAATGGAATATTATCCAGATAAGGGCTTTTACGGAAAATTTTCCTAGCTTCCGGCCATGTACTATCTAACATAATAAATAACGGTGGCTTACTATCAATAGGAATATGCCGATAAACTTTACGCGGTGGTTGAGCATAGTTTTCCGGAAATATCAGATAGGGCTGACGAGAAGGATCGTGGATTACAGCCAGCATTTTTGGATCAGGTGTGGTTCTTGACCAAAGAAAAGCTTGCGTATCAGGAAGAATGTCAGCAATCAGTTTACCTGTGTTACTCGGTTTCATTGGCTCGGTATCAAACATGATAAGACAAAAGCGGCTGGTAGCATTTACCGGTTTGATTGTATCGCACAAGCAGTTTTTTTGTGGCAGCAGGCAGTAAGAGCAACGTTCTATACGGCAACCACGGGCACGAAAGGGGCGAGTGGAACGAGCAAGGCGTTGTTGGCGCAGTTGGAAGACAGCATTATCATTCATAAATCAGGAACCTGGGTCCTTCAGGCAATAAGGCGAGAAAAAATTGAGGGCACATTTTAATGGATTGTGGTTGTCAGAGGTAGCTTACTATGCGCACATCAGGTAATCTTCGCGCCATAAAGTAGTTGGAGAAACGAATGAACGATTCATATAGTGGTAAAAATGGCAAAGTCAAAGTGATGTATGTCCGTAGTGAGGACAAGAATGACAGCCGCAGCAATAACAAACGTCCGTCAGGCAAAGGACGCGATCAAGGTCAGAGTCGTAGGAACAATGAGCGATCATCCCATTCTCCGCGTGTTACTGAGCGTGAAAGATCACCCTGGAAAACAGTTTCACGCCCTGAGAGTGATTCTTTAGCGCCAGAGCATAATGGTATCAGTGGGAAAAGTCAGATTGACCATGAGCAACTCCGCCGTCAGAGAATGGAAGAAACTCGGATTTATGGTGAAAATGCTTGTCAGGCGATGTTTAAAAACCGGTCTGAAGCGATAGTTCGAGCCTGGTTTGTTGAGTCAGTGACACCACGTTTCCGTAATGCTCTGAAATGGATGGCTGCTAACCGCAAAGCTTATCATGTTGTGGATGAAGCTGAACTAACAAAAGTGTCAGGCACGGAACATCATGGTGGTGTTTGTTTTCTGATTAAAAAACGTAATGGTTTGGATGTAGAAACTTACCTGAAAGATGCTCCGGTAAAAGATTGTGTTTTAGCTCTTGAAGATGTGGGTAACCCTCATAATATTGGTGCCATTATGCGAAGCTGTGCACATTTTGGCGTGCGGGGAGTAATTTTGCAGGATGTAGCCTTGTTGGAGTCTGGTGCGGCTATCCGTACAGCGGAAGGTGGTGCAGAACATATTAAAGGCATTGATGCTGATAGCTTGACGACTACACTGAATAAATTTCGCAAAGCCGGTTACACTATTGTGACTACGTCTAGCCATAAGGGGAGTACCAATTTAGCTAAAGCTGAATTGCCTGAAAAAATGGTTTTAGTACTTGGTCAAGAACGTGATGGCCTGAGTGACAGTGCCTGGGAACATGGTGATATGAGCCTGTTCGTTGGTGGTACAGGTTTGGTTGAAAGCCTGAATGTTTCTGTTGCAACTGGCATTATGCTGGCTGAATGGTGGCGACAGAATAAAGCCTGATCGTAAAAGCGGGAGCGATAGTGCTCCCGTTTCGTTATTTAAGATTCAGTGAGCTCCGCTAATACCTTCTTTACTACCTTGTGTGAATGGCGGCTTAGCCAGCCAAACAAGCATGATCAAAATCAGGAATACGCCGGCGGAGAGCCAGAAAATTTCATTTGCTGAAATGATGAGTCCCTGATGGGTAATCTCTTTTGCCAGATAAGCAGAAATTTGCTGGTTATTCATTCCCAGTGCCGATAGTTGTTGATAGATTTGTTGAGTATCAAAGCCATAAGGATTGATGTATTCAGTAAAATGAGAGTGATGCATTGATTCGCGCTGAGTCCACATGGTTGTCGTTATTGATGTTCCTATTGACCCAGCCAATGTACGAATAAAATTCGATAGGCTAGATGCAGATGCCACTCGCTCTGGTGGTAAACCGGAAAGGGTAATGGTTATTAATGGCATAAAAAAGCAGGCAATAGCAAAACCCTGAATAAATTGAGGCCATGCGGCGGCGGCAAAATCCATGCCTGGTTCGAATGTATATGCACGCCAGTAATAACAAATAGCGTAAACAACAAAGCTAAACGTCACTATGTAGCGCATATCTATTCTATTACTGAACTTACCGATTAGCGGAGATATTATCAATGGCAGCAACCCTACGGGTGCAGCGGCAAGACCTGCCCATGTTGCGGTATAGCCAAACACTTCTTGTAATAACTGAGGTAACAAAACAATTGTGCCAAAGTAGAGTAAATAGGCCAAACTTAAACAGAAGCAGCCAATGGTAAAGTTGCGCTCTTTAAATAGTGACAGGTCAATAATTGGGTTGTCATCGGTCAATTCCCATACCGTCAGGAATATCAATGTGATTACGGCTATCACAGCCAATACGATAATTTCTGTAGAATTAAACCAGTCCAGATCTTTTCCTTGATCCAACATGATTTGTAAACAACCCACGCCGATAACCAGCAATAGGAGTCCGATTGTATCGATAGGTTTGATTTCTGTTTGAGTTTCACGTCCTTTTAGGGTTTGCATAGCAATCAAAATAACTGCGATACCAATAGGAACGTTGATAAAGAAAATCCATCCCCAATGATAGTTATCACTGATGTAACCACCCAATATAGGACCAAAAATCGGGGCGACAATAATAGTAATTGACCATAATGCCAGCGCCATATTTCCTTTGGCTGGTGGATAATTGTTCAGTAGTAGGCTTTGTGAAAGAGGAATAAGAGGACCTGCCACTAATCCTTGAATGACCCGGAAGAAGATTAGCATCTCAAGACTGTTGGAAATACCACATAGCCAAGAAGATATGGCAAATAAGGCTGTTGACCAGATGAATAGTTTAACTTCACCGATGCGTTTTGCCAGCCACCCAGTAATTGGAATTGAAATCGCGTTAGCAACACCAAAAGAGGTAATTACCCAAATCCCCTGAGAATTTGATGATCCCAGATTACCTGCGATAGTGGGTATTGCCACGTTAGCGATTGTAGAATCCAAAACTTGCATAAAAGTTGCTAGGGATAACGCAATAGTCATCCATGCAAGTTTAGCGCCTGTAAGTGGCGGTCTTGTCACTTTGGCCTCCGGTATTATTTTCCAGAATTGTTGTTAATTATGTCGGTGACTATTTTATTTGCCGGAGACATATCTATTTCCAGAGCCGTTGTGTGATAAGCCGATTTAGTGCGTGTTCTGTCTGATAGAACCTGTCCATCGGAATGAGTGGTATCTACCCTTACTTTAGTCGATAGACCGATGCGCAATGGATATTTCTCTAGTTGTTCAGGGTTCAGTTCAATGCGAACAGGTAAGCGCTGAATAACCTTAATCCAATTGCCACTGGCATTTTGAGCTGGCAGCAAAGAGAAGGCGCTTCCGGTACCCATATCAAGCCCAGCGATTTTGCCATTAAATGTCTTGTCTTTACCGTAAAAATCACTGGTGATTTCTACGGGTTGACCAATACGCATGTCAGCGAGTTGAGTCTCTTTGAAGTTAGCTTCAATCCACATATCGTTTGCTGGGATTATTGCCATTAGGGGAGTATTTTTATTGATTTGTGCCCCAATTTGTACACTGCGACGTGAGACATAGCCATCAATTGGGCTGACTATTTTGGTGCGTTGCAATGTCAACCAGGTATTGCGAACTTCCGTTGCAGCTTGTTCAACTGCGGGTTGTTTTTCTAAAGGGGTGTTCAGAATAATTGCCTGATTCGCGTTATATTGTTCGATAGCGACATCCAATGCAGATTGGGAGCTAGCAACCGCTTCTCGCGCATGTTGTAATTCTTCTTTACCAATGACTTTCTGAGCACCAAGTACTTCACGGCGACTGAGATCACTTTGAGTTCGGGTCAACTCAGAGCGGCGCAGGGCAATATTAGCCTGATATTGTTTACTGTTAATCATCTGCTGATGAGTTTGGCGGACACTGCTGGCTAGTACTGTTTTCGCTTTTTCCAGTGCTAATTCTGCATCACGAGGATCGAGTTGTACCAGCACACTACCGCTTTTCACAAAGTCAGTGTTATCGAAGTTAACGGTGATTACGCTGCCAGCAACTTGCGACATAATTTGAATTTGGTTGCCTGTAACGTAGGCATTGTCTGTTTCTTGATGATGGCGTAAGGCGATAAGCCAATAAAAAAAGTAGGCAATGCCAAGTAAGGTAAAGACAAGAGTCAGTGACACTAAGGCGCGACTGCGCCGTCTTTTTTTGCTATGGATTGGGCTTTGTGGTGCTTGTACTTTCTCATTTGCACTCATAGTAAATCCCCGTGCTTGTTATTTTCTTCCGGTAACTACCATTTCTCAGGATCACTTTTCCAGTAGCGCTATATCATCACTACTGGAAAGGTGAATTACACAAAGTCCAATGTTATCGAAGAATAAGAGTTAGCTTTTTGCAGAATAGATCATATTGGCTAACAAGAAAGTTTTTTCGAACAATTTAACCAGGAAAGTGTTGCTTGGATAAAAAATGTTCGATTAAACGACAAGCTATTTATTTGATACAATCGCCCATTGTATCAAGTTTGACCAGTAATTTTCTCATTAACTTCTCTAACTGTTTTTGTTCCTCTTGGTCAAGACATGACCAAAGTTTTCTCAGGCAGTCATGTTGAGGTGGAAGCAAACTATTTAAGAATTTTGTACCTTGCTCTGTCAGGTGAAGATGAAGACAACGGCGGTCGTTATGGCTTTCTTTTCTTTCAATCCACTCCTGCTTTTCCAATTCATCAGCGATACGAGTGGCATTAGTACGGGAAGAACCTAAAGCGGCACTGAGTTCTGATGGCTGAATACTGTGGCTTTCTTTAGTATCAAGGATCATCAGGGCCATGAACAAAGTTTCATTGATTCCTTGAGCTTTCAACATATTATTACGGTTTTCAAGCAACTTACTTTGGACGTGCATTGATAACCTAGTCAACAGGATCTCTTGATAAGGAATATCTTTATTTAATTTGGCTTGCTGTGCTGCACGAATATTCAGTAATTCTTCGGTAGGCGTAAACGAACTTTCCATTATTTAGATACCTTATTAGTTTCAACTGGTAAGATAACTTTTGTTATCAAACATCCAAATGGTATATTAAAAGATAAATTTAGCAATTGTAGTTATTTATTATCATCATATTTCTTTTGATATTGATACCTAATTCATAAATATTTTGAATGTTAGTCCGAAAAGTAGAGCTCCTAATAGAGTTGAGAGTATAATTTTCTTTGTTTTGTAGAAAACTAAGCAGATAGTTAGAAAGCCCATCAGGGTAGGAAATAGCTTTTGATTATCTTTCATTACATCAGGTACACCGGAAACGATCAGTAAAGAGCAGATGGATGCGATGCCAATGCTATCAAGAATAATGTTTGCTTTTCCGCCTTGTCTGCCGGCAGACTGACGTGCTGTACCAAAATGCAGTGGCAGATAACGGAATAAAAAATTAGCTAATCCAACGAATAGCCCGATGAGCAGAATACTACTGTCAATCATTGTGTTTCCTTTTGGTCAGAAATGCCATTGCAACGGTTTCTTGGTTGTAATAATGCAGCAGTACAACCACCAACAATACCGGCCAGAATGGCAATAGGGATTGAGAAAAATGTAATCCCTAATAGTGCCCCGGTCAGGGCTGCTACAACACAATAGCTATTTTGCTTTCTGCAAGATGCAAGAAGGAAACTCAAGAATAGTGCCGGCAACATGAAAGTCATGGCCGCTTCTACAGCGGGATAGGATTCCAGATAACCGTTGCCAAGAAATGCACCAGCTGCTGTTCCTATGACCCAGGCAAGCCAGGAGCTGATCGCAATGGCAACCATCCAGTTTTCACTCCAACTGCGTTGGTTCTTAATAAGTTTTGCGGTGGTTGCGGCAAAAACTTCATCTGTCAGGCCAAAGGCCCAAATGAGGGTTTTTTTCTCGGTTAATTTATCTTTGATACGGTGTCTTAAAGATGGGCCATAAAGGATATGGCGAACATCCATTGCCATTATGGTTAGAGCAGAAACCCATAATGATGTACCAGCACTCAGTAGGGCAGTGATAACAAACTGGCTTGCACCTGCATAGATGATGCATGAAAAGAAAATGGCTTCTATTGGGTTAAAGCCAAGTTTGACCGCGTTGAGGCCAAAAGCAAAAGCTACAGGTATATAGCCGATAACGATAGGCAAACTGTCTATTATTCCTTCAGTAAAAGAAGATTTTTTATCGGGTAAAGGCGTTAATGTGTCAGGAATAGGCATAGAATATACATTTGGTTATATGAGTGTTATGTAACATTAACAAAATGAAATGAAATAGAGAATATTGTCCCTGCTAAATGTTTCATAAATGTTTTTGTTTAAACATTCTTTGTCATGAGGGCTTCCTACAATGTCTTAGGTTCATGTTTTTTGCCCAAAAACCATACGAGCAGGTTGATGACACAAATAGTCATTCCAGCGGCAGTAACGCCATACCAGCCTGAGTGTTTATAAGCATAACCTGCAACCAGAGAACCAAGAGCACCACCAATAAAATAGCTGGTCATATAAGCGGCGGTAAGTCGATTTCTGGCTTCTGGCATGATGTGGTATATCGTGCTTTGATTAGTGACGTGAACTCCCTGAATTGCAATGTCGAGGATCAAGATGCCAATTAAGAAGCTAATTAATGATTCTTTGGCAAGGCCAATTGGTATCCATGAAAGGAGCAATAGTATCAGAGCGATGCTGGTGGTCAGAGAACCTTTTCCTTTATCGACTAGTTGTCCTGTTCTGGTTGCCATTAGTGCTCCGGCGGCACCGACTAAGCCAAATAAACCGATTACTCCTTCAGAATAATTAAAAGGAGGCGATGCAAGCAGGAATGCCATTGAGGTCCATAAAAGGCTGAAATTGGCAAATGTCAGTGCTCCCAATACGGCGCGAACCCTGAGAAGGGGGCTTGTAGCAACGAGTTGTACAATAGATCTAAGTAATTGGAAATAATTAAGGTCAGTCACTTGCTGGTAACGTGGCAGGTAGCGCCATAATGTCAGGGAAAGAATTACCAGTGATAAGCTAGCAACCCAAAAAATAGTTCGCCAGTCACCCAAGGTAGCCATTGCTCCTGAGATTGTTCTTGCCAGCAATATCCCAAGTAGCAAGCCACCCATAATTGTACCGACGGCTTTTCCGCGCTGATGGGGAAGAGCGAGTGTTGCAGCCAGAGGGACCAAAATTTGGGCAACTACCGAAAATAAGCCTGTCAAAGCTGTTCCTAGTAGCATTTGCCAAATATTCTGCGACGTAGCGGTAATCAGCAAGCCGATAGCGGCTAATATTGTCATCGAAACAATCAGACTGCGTCGTTCAAGCATATCCCCTAATGGCACTAGGAATATCAGGCCAATGGCATAGCTCAGTTGAGCTGAGGTGACAATAAAACTCGCTTCGCTGGTAGTTATGTTAAATTGTAAAGCGATGGTATCAAGTAGTGGTTGCACATAGTAGTTACTGGCAACAACTAAGCCTGTAGAAATTGCCATCAGAGCAATTAAAGCCGGACTTAATGGGGCTCGGGAAATATTTTCTTCCATAGTTGGGTTTTCTCATGTTTAAGCGGCAGATTAAGCGAGAGTAGGCACTTCATTAAAGATATCAGTAGTCACGTGCTAGATTTTTCGCATTGTAATGAGTTTTTATTATTAGATTCAATGCTAAAACAGCGGGAATGGCGGGATGAATCCCAAAAACATTAATTGAGCTGACCAGTTTGGTATAAGAGAAAAGAGAAGTGAGAAATAGTGAACTGGCATATACCTGTTATCTTTCAAGTTGCCTCTTTGTTGGCTGCACTCACTCACCCCGGTCACAGAGTTATCTATGCTTATGCTCCCGGGGATTCGCTCCCTGCCGTCGCGATGCATCTTGAAATCCATAGGGTATAGACCAATTCACTATGGTATCTAGAGTGTTAATTATTTCCGGTGACTTCAATGGCAGTTTTAACCCAATCATCAAATAATTTTTGATGAGCTTTAATCCAACCATTGGCGTGGCGTTCGATATCCGCTTGTGATGCTTCACCATTATGCATTCGCAGGTTTTGGGCGTTAATATCAGCAAGCGGCATTTTCATAATAGAAAATAATTTGGCTGCTGCCGGGTTATCTTCCGCCCATTTTTTATTGGCGGCAATATGCATAATACTTGGCGGGAAACCATAATTTGCTCCATTTGGTAGCTTAGTATCTATTTTTTCACCGTTAGGCATCGCCGAGAAAGGAACTTGCAGCCAGATGACATCTTTACCCGGTTTTAGCACATCACTGATCCAGTAAGGTGTCCAAGTGTAATAGAGGATAGGTTTACCTTCTTTATAGCGGGTAATCGTATCCGCCATCATAGCTGCATAGTTTCCCTGATTATGCTCAACACTATTGTTCAGACCATAAGCTTTAAGGTGATAGTTGATTGCGGTTTCACAGCCCCATCCGGGGTTACAGCCGGTAAGATCAGCTTTACCATTACCGTTGGTATCGAATAATTTGGCTATTTTCGGATCTTTCAATTGGGCAATATTCGTGATGTTGTATTTTTCCGCTGTTCTTTTGTCGATTAAGTACCCTTGTGCGGCGTTTTCTACGTAGTGACCAACCCGGTAAAATTTGGCATCACCACCTGCGGCCTGATATTGGGCGTTATGTAGTGGTTCCCAACTTACTGCCATAAAGGTTGCATCACCGGAAGCGATAGATGAATAAGCGACGTTGTAGTCTACCTCTTTGATTGGCTTGACATCATAGCCAAGTTTTTCCAGTGCCTTATTGACAATCAGTGTCTGGAATGTTTCTTCGGTGAGGGTGCTTTGTACTGGCTGTACGCTGATACCTTTACCCGGTAATTCGACAGCGGATATCTGTGGACTTACTAGTGATGATAAGGATACTACCGCCAAGATAACTACCTTGTTCATAGTTTTATCTCCTGTTGTAATAATTATATACCTGTTATTTTTCAAGTTGCCTCTTTGTTGGCTGCACTTACTCACCCCAGTCACAGAGCTATCTATGCTCCCGGGGATTCGCTCCCTTGCCGTCGCGATCCATCTTGAAATCCATTGGGTATATGTTTATTAAAAATTACGCTTTTTGCTCAACAAACGGATAATTAATCCAGTTGGTCCAGTGGCGTACCAGCGATTTGTCCCCTTGGTGCGGCTGTCAAGGCCGAGAGACTGGGTTAGACGGTCGAGGAGAATCGCAAGAATAACGATCCCGACACCACCTACGGCGGCAAGTCCCATATCAAGACGACCAATACCCCGCAGAACCATCTGGCCTAAACCACCGACTGCAATCATTGATGCGATAACAACCATTGACAGTGCCAACATCAGGGTTTGGTTTACACCGGCCATAATGGTTGGCATAGCCAGTGGTAACTGCACTTTAAACAGCATTTGTCGAGGACTGGCGCCGAAAGATTCCGCTGCTTCTATCAGGTCTGCCGGAACCTGTTTGATACCCAAAATTGTTAGACGGACAATTGGAGGCAGAGCAAAGATAATAGTGACGATAACTCCAGGTACGTTGCCGATACCAAATAGCATAACAATAGGAACCAAATAGACGAATGCGGGGGTAGTTTGCATTGCATCAAGTAGAGGCCGGATAATTTTTGCTGCTCTTTCGCTGCGTGACAGCCAGATACCAAGCGGTAACCCGATGATGATGCAGAACAGCAGAGATGTCAGAGCCAGTGCTAGAGTAACCATAGCTTCAGACCATGCCCCAATTGCGCCAATCACTATCAGCGCAACCAGTGAGGCAATTCCCATACCAATGCCTGATAGCTGCCAGGCAATCAAGGCAAACAACATGATGGCAATCGGTGCGGGCATTGATGTTAAAAATTGTTCAAAACCACTGAGAACAAAATCTATTGGGACACGTATTCCCTGAAATGCTGGACGAAAATTTAGCACGATCCAGTCAATAGCATGAGTTACCCATGAGTCTAGAGGGATAAGTGTATGCTGGAAAGGGTCCATGATATTAAAATGTTCAGTTTGTGCCGTTGTTGCTGGTGCATCCAGCCAGTCAGAGCCGGCTGAATTGTTAACATTGGCTTCGCTACCCCAAGGGTCTGTGCTATCAGCGGAAGAGGAATTGGTATCCCATGCGTCCTGTGCCGGCTGGGTTTGGTGTTCGTTTTGATTACTCAATTGGTGTTTCCTTGTCTAAAGCCTGCAACAACATCCCTTTGGAAATAACACCAATGTATTTGTCGTTATCTCCTACAACCGGAACGGCACAAGGCGATTGTGCTACAACAGAAATTAATTCATTAAGAGACGTATCTGCGGCAACAGCAGTCGATTCCGCCAATATGGCATGTTCGATAGATTTTCCTTCCTGTAATGCTTTTTCCAGTGAATTTACTGAAACCACACCCGCAAATTTTTGTCCACGTTCAATCAGGTAACCGTAGTTTCTGTCTTCATCATCAAGAACTTTCAATGCAGAGCGAGGACCAAAACCCGGCGCAACGTGAAGAAGAGAGTCTGGGCGGCGGCGGGCAACATCTTTAGCGCTGAATACATGGCTGATATCTACGCCACGGAAAAAGGTCCTCACATAGTCATTGGCTGGATTGTTCAGGATTTCATCGGGTGTCCCGACCTGTACAACCACACCGCCTTGCATAATGGCGATCCGGTCGCCGATACGCATTGCCTCATCTAAATCATGGGAGATAAAAACGATGGTTCGTGGTTGAGTACCTTGTAGACTTAGCAGCTCGTCTTGCATTTCTGTACGAATTAATGGGTCAAGGGCAGAAAACGCCTCATCCATCAGCAAAATGTCTGGGTTATTGGCCAAAGCTCTGGCAAGCCCAATCCGTTGGCGCATTCCGCCTGAAAGTTCATCTGGATAGGATTGTGCATAATTTTCCAGATTTACCTGTTTCAGTGCATCCAACGCTTTTTTGTGACGTTCTTGTTTGGCAATACCGGCAAGTTCCATACCAAAAGCACTGTTTTCCAGTACGTTTAAATGCGGCATCAGCGCGAATGATTGGAAAACCATACTGATTTTGTTACGGCGAACCTCTCTCAAGGCTGTTTCTGAAATCTCAGAAATATCTTCACCATCAATTAATACCTGACCGCGACTCGGTTTTATCAGACGATTGAGAAGGCGTACCATGGTGGATTTACCTGAGCCTGATAATCCCATGATGACAAATATTTCGCCTTCTTCAATGGCCAGATTGGCATTCTGTATACCAACAGTTAGACCTGTCTTTTCAAATATCTGATCTTTATTCAAACCAGAATTCAGTAATTTGAATGCATATTCTGGATGATCGCCAAATATTTTATAGAGATTTTTAACTTCGAGTTTAATTGCCATGAAATAGTTAATTTCCTTTCGATGGTTATCTAATAATTTTATGCATTATTTATCTCTGCATGATTACTTGAAGATATATACCCTAACATACTGAGAGGGCCTGACAACCCTATGTTAATGTTAATTAATAAAAAAAATGATGATAATAAATTATTAGAAGTAAATATATTTGCAATAATTTCATAATCATTAGGTCATTGTTATTGGTAATTTATTTCTATTGTTAAAATCATAATTATTCTCTATGTTAATGTTATTAAAGGGTTTTTTATCTTAATTGGCAGTGAGTTATCAATCATATTGTTAATAGAGTTTATTATTAATTAATGGAGTTTATTATGTGTGTTCGGAATGAAATTTAATTTAATAAGCATTAGATTTACTAATGTTTTTTCTGTTTGAAATGATGTGGATGGCTATTTTTGGAAAAAATATTCGTAGGAATAGCTGAAAATTTGAAAAATGCCATAGAAAAGATAAGGATTTTATGGCATTCCATAGTTTAAAAAATAGGCTTGATGATGTTCTCTTTAAATATTATCGTATTATGGCTATTTGCCGTTTGAAATATTCTATATAAAATAAAGTTATTTTCTTCAGAAATCCCAATCTTCATCCTCTGTATTAACTGCTTTACCGATAACGTATGATGAACCGGAACCAGAAAAGAAATCATGATTTTCATTTGCATCAGGTGATAATGCAGAAAGTATTGCTGGGCTAACATCTGTCATTTCTGATGGAAATAATGACTCATATCCTAGATTCATTAGTGCTTTATTAGCATTGTAATGCAGGAATTTTTTTATATCTTCTGTCAAATTGACAATGTTATAAAGCTCTTCCGTATATTTTATTTCATTTTCGTATAAATCAAATAATAATGAAAAGGTGAAGTCTTTAATTTCTTTTTTCTTTGATTTACAATATTTTTTCAATGATTTTTGGAATTTATACCCAATGTAATAACCGTGAACAGCTTCATCACGAATAATAAGTCGGATTAAATCGGCTGTATTTGTTAATTTTCCTCGGCTTGACCAATACATAGGTAAATAAAAGCCAGAATAGAACAAAAATGATTCCAGAAAAACACTGGCTACCTTTTTCTTTAATGGATGAACATCACAATAATAATTTAAAATAATTTTAGCTTTATTCTGCAATGCTGGATTATTTTCACTCCAGTGATAAGCATCATCCACATCGGCAGTTAGGCATAGTGTTGAAAAGATAGAACTGTAAGATCGTGCATGAACAGCTTCCATAAAGCTAATATTGGAGATAACTGCTTCTTCATGAGGTGTCTGTGCATCCTCCATCAATGCTGGAGCGCCAACAGTGTTTTGAATCGTATCCAGCAAGGTCAAGCCAGTAAGAACCCGGATAGTGAGTTTTTTCTCTTCTGATGTCAATGTGTTCCAGGAGGGAATATCATTAGATAACGGGATTTTTTCTGGTAGCCAAAAGTTGGTTGTTAGCCGATTCCAGACTTCCAGATCTTTGTCATCTTCAATCCGATTCCAGTTAATTGCACATATAGGATTGTTAATCATAATAAATTTCCAGCATTAATTTTACAATGAGCATGAAATACAGCCTTGTACTTCTGTACCTTCCAGAGCAATTTGTCTTAAACGAATGTAATAAAGCGTTTTGATCCCTTTACGCCAGGCATAAATTTGCGCTTTGTTAATGTCGCGGGTCGTGGCGTCATCTTTGAAGAAAAGTGTCAGTGATAATCCCTGATCGACATGTTGAGTCGCTGCGGCGTAAGTATCAATAATTTTTTCTGGTCCGATTTCGTAGGCATCTTTGTAATATTCAAGATTGTCGTTAGTCATAAATGGGGCAGGGTAATATACCCGTCCTACTTTACCATCTTTACGGATTTCGATACGGGAGACAATCGGGTGAATACTTGATGTTGAATTGTTTATATATGAAATAGAACCTGTGGGAGGAATAGCCTGAATATTCTGATTGTAAATACCATGAGCCATAACCGAAATTTTCAGTTCAAGCCAGTCTTGTTGATTAGGAATCACGATTCCTGCTTGTTCAAATAACTGACAGACTTTTTGGGTCTGAGGTTGCCAGGATCTTTCCGTATATTTATTGAAAAATTCACCACTGGCGTAACGAGAGTCTTTAAAACCTTTAAAGTAACTATTACGCTCAATTGAGATCTGATTTGAAGTACGCAGAGCATGATAAGTAACGATATAGAAATAGATATTTGTGAAATCTATTCCCTCCTCAGAACCATAATAAATTCTTTCCCTTGCCAGATAACCGTGCAGATTCATTTGGCCTAAACCAATTGCATGGGAATCCAGATTTCCTTTTTCAATAGAAGGTACTGAACGGATATTGCTCATATCTGATACGGCGGTTAAAGCGCGGATAGCGGTTTCAATTGAAAGCGCAAAATCAGGTGAATCCATTGTATGAGCGATATTCATTGATCCCAAATTACAACTAATATCTTTGCCAATATGGCGGTAACTTAAATCATCTTCATATTCACTGGCACTGTTAACTTGCAAAATTTCGGAACATAAATTACTCATATTAATTCTGCCCTTAATTGGGCTAGCACGATTCACCGTGTCCTCATACATAATATAGGGATAACCGGATTCAAATTGGATCTCAGCTAATGTTAGGAAAAATTCACGAGCATTGATTTTTAATTTACGAATGTGTTTGTTATTCACCATTTCAGTATATTTTTCTGTAATGCTAATTTCAGACATTGGCACACCATAAACTCTTTGAATATCATAAGGTGAGAATAGATACATATCTTCGCTGTTTTTAGCCAATTCAAAAGTAATATCAGGAATGACAACGCCAAGAGAGAGTGTTTTTATACGGATCTTTTCGTCAGCATTTTCCCGTTTTGTATCCAGGAAACTAAGAATATCAGGGTGATGAGCATTGAGATAGACAGCACCTGCACCTTGGCGTGCACCAAGTTGATTGGCATACGAAAATGCATCTTCTAGCATTTTCATTACAGGAACAACACCTGATGACTGATTTTCAATCATTTTTATTGGTGCGCCCACTTCTCGTAGATTACTGAGTAAGCATGCAACACCGCCGCCACGTTTTGAAAGTTGTAATGCTGAATTGATTGAACGCCCAATGGATTCCATGTTGTCCTCAATGCGAAGCAGGAAACAAGAAACCAACTCTCCCCGCTGTTTTTTTCCGCAATTAAGGAAAGTTGGCGTCGCGGGTTGAAAACGGCCACTGATAATTTCATCGACCAGACGACAAGCCAGGGTCTGGCTGCCTTGGGCTAGAGTCAGCGCTACCATGCATACCCGATCTTCATAACGTTCTAAGTAGCGTTTATTATCGAAGGTTTTCAGGGTATAGCTGGTGTAGTATTTGAATGCGCCCAGAAAGGTTTGAAAGCGGAATTTTTTGCTATAGGCTTGCCGAAAGAGTTTTTTAATAAAAGCAAAATCGTACTGCTCCAATACCTTTGTTTCGTAATACCCCTCTTGCTGGAGGAAATCCAGTTTCTCTTTTAGATCATGGAAATGGATCGTATTTTGATTTACATGCTGGCGGAAATAATGATAAACAGCCAGTTTATCTTTATCAAACTGAATCTTTCCTTCACTGTCGTATAAATTGAGCATAGCATTTAGAGCGTGGTAATCCTGCTGTTTGTTAATTTGGGAAGTCATGATTGCATATTCTCTGGTGAGTAGTGTTGCCAAAATCTTTGAATACCCTTGCGTACCCGTTGTACATCTTCTTCGGTGCCCATTAACTCAAAACGATACAGAAGTGGTATCTGACATTTTTCTGAAATTATCCGTCCGGCAATGCCATAAGCTTCGCCAAAGTTTGTATTTCCGGCGGCTATAACTCCCCGAATTAGAGTTCGGTTTTCGGCAATATTCAGAAATCGGATCACTTGTGGTGGAACAGCGCCTTTAGCACCGCCGCCGCCATAACTTGGTATCAGCAAAATGTAAGGAAAGGTTACGTTTAGTGGGATAACTGATTTGTCTACTGGAATGCGAAGAGCTGGCATTTTCAGTTTCTGGACAAATCTATGGCTATTACCTGATGAACTAGAGAAGTAGATCAGCGGATTTATGTTCATAATAAACCTACACATTCTCGGTTAACATATTGATTTTATCAGGGCGGAATCCTGACCAGTGCTGTGTGCCTGCAATGACCACTGGAACTTGCTGGTAGCCCATAGCGCGGATAATAGCTAAAGCCTGAGGGTCTTTGGTTAAGTCAACAATCTGATAAGGAATGTTTCTTCGACTTAGAGCTTGGTAGGTTGCACTGCATTGTACGCAGTCAGGTTTGCTATAAATAGTAATGCACATTAAGCACTCCTTTTCCAGTTTGTGGGTATGTAGTGACAAAGTTTGGTTCATTAGTAACAATTTCTTAAAAGGGACTAATTAGACTTATACTATATATAGTGAAATTTTATTTCAACCACACTATATATGGTGTCAATTCTATGCTGAATGACTATTGTCAAAATTACAGTGTTAGTTATTCCTTGTGGTTAGAGGGTTTTTCTCCTCTTTAGGAAAGCTTAAGTTTTCTAGTCAGTGGTAAGGGAGCAACTGAATTCATCATTGCAATTTATTGAAAAGACGATTTACTCTAATCTCAATAATGATTGATATTTTTTTCAAGAGAGGTGGTTATGTATCATCAGTATTTTGAGACACCTAAAGGATTTCCTAAACCGTATGTTCATATCACTGCGGATGATAAAGGAGTGACCAGTCTATATTTTGTTGATGAAAAAACAGCGCCTGAAGTGAAAAATGATATCACTAAACAGTGCGTGAAAGAGCTACGGGGATATTTTGCGGGTAAACGTACTGAGTTTTCTGTTCCACTCAATCCAGAGGGAACTGAATTCCAACAGCGTGTATGGTTGCAGTTATGTAAAATCCCATTTGGAGAAGTGTGGAGTTATAAGCAATTATCATTAGCATTGGGTTCAGCGAATTATTGTCGCGCAGTAGGAATGGCTAATTCTCGTAATCCGATCTCATTAATTGTACCTTGCCACCGTGTTATTGGACATGATGGTAAATTAGTTGGATATACCGGGGGTTTAAATATTAAAAGTTGGTTGTTGGAACATGAAAGAGCATAACAGTTTGTTTGTTTGATAAATTGCCTGATAAAAGACCAGGGACGGTTATAGAATATCTATATATGTGCATTATTTAGCAGCAGAACTAAATAAAGATAACATCCATCGAATTTTATTATGCTTTTCGTGATCTTGGTTGTAGACAGTGAACCAATTTATTTGCTGTACTGTATATGACACAGGTTTTGTGTCTTATTTTCACATTAAAGGTATGTTTGATGTCAAAAATTAAAGGTAACGTTAAGTGGTTTAATGAATCTAAAGGATTCGGGTTTATCACTCCAGAAGATGGTAGCAAAGACGTATTCGTACATTTCTCTGCTATTCAGAGTAACGGATTTAAAACTCTGGCAGAAGGTCAAAAGGTAGAGTTTGAAATCACTGACGGCGCTAAAGGCCCATCTGCTGTAAACGTTGTCGCTATCTGATTTTAACTCCGTATTGCGAAAACCCGTTGTTTCAACGGGTTTTTTTTAGTTTTTGCTAGATGTGTGATGAAATTTAAAGCTCGTTCATCAATGAGAAAGCTAAAATTGTCATCAGCAATGATCCAAAAAGATTAAGCAAAACAGTTCCCAAAGCCCATCCCAGTTTTCCATCTAGTAAGAGATAAACAACTTCGACAGAAAAAGTAGAAAATGTGGTTAGACCACCACAAAAACCGGTGGTCAGCATTAATTTCCAGGCCGGATTAAGATATGTGGATTTATTAAAATATGCCAACCCCAGTCCGATGATGAATGCACCAATACAATTAACTGTGAGGGTGCCAACTGCGATATTAGTAGAAATATTATTAAGGCGGAGGCTTATAAACCAACGTAATACACTGCCTAAGCCGCCGCCGATAAATACGGCCAGAATAATATTAAGCATAACTGGGCTTATGATTATTTAACTTCTTCACCCTTGGCTTGCAAATCAGCATGATAAGAAGAACGGACAAATGGCCCACAAGCAGCATGGGTGAATCCCATTGCCAGAGCTTCTTCTTTCATTTCATCAAATTCTTGTGGGCTGACGTAGCGCTGTACCGGCAAATGGTGGCGGCTGGGTTGCAGATATTGGCCTAGAGTTAGCATGGTGACTCCATGGCGGCGCAGATCACGCATGACATCAAGAATTTCTTCGTTAGTTTCACCGAGACCTACCATCAGACCCGATTTTGTTGGGATATGAGGATGGGCTTCTTTGAACTTTTCAAGTAATTTTAGTGACCACTCATAGTTCGCGCCGGGGCGTACTTGACGGTAAACCCGTGGTACGTTTTCCAGATTATGATTAAAAACGTCTGGTGGTGTTGCTGTCAGTATTTCAAGTGCACGATCCATACGCCCACGGAAATCAGGAACCAGAGTTTCAATTTTAATGGATGGATTTTTTTCACGGATAGCAGAAATACAGTCAGCAAAGTGTTGAGCACCGCCATCACGCAGATCATCACGGTCAACAGAGGTGATGACCACATAGCGCAGGGCCATATCTTTAATGGTTTGTGCCAGTTTTACCGGTTCGTTGGCATCAGGAGCTGTTGGACGGCCATGGGCAACATCACAGAAAGGGCAACGACGGGTACAAATTGCGCCAAGGATCATAAAAGTCGCTGTTCCGTGATTGAAACATTCAGCCAGGTTAGGGCAGGAAGCTTCTTCACAAACGGAATGCAGGCCATTCTTGCGCATAGCAGATTTGATACCCTGAATGCGGCTGGAATCCGCAGGAAGTTTGATTTTCATCCACTCAGGTTTACGCAAGATTTCTGTGCGTTCGGTAATCACTGTTTTGACAGGGATCAGCGCCATTTTGTCTGCGTCGCGGTACTTAATTCCGCGTTCCATCTGAATTGGTTTACTCATAGTCGTGCTGGTTCCAGTGTTAAATTCATCAGGTTGAGATTTATCTTCAGCCCACTGTGTGATAAATCCATTAAAAAATTTTGAAAAATATTAAAAAATTATAGCATCTTTAACTATTCAGTTTAAATCCTAACTGTTGGCAGAAGGTTTCTACCAAGATAGGTTGTACTTGCTCAATAGTAATTCCAGGGACTAATTCACTGAGTTGAGTCATTTTCATGCCAGCATAGCCACAAGGATTAATTCGTAGAAATGGTTCTAAATCCATTGCAATATTGAGTGCCAGACCGTGGAAAGAACAGCCTTGGCGTATTCGTAATCCGAGGGAGCAAATTTTGGCTTCATTGACATAAACACCAGGAGCATCTGGTCGGGCATAGGATTCCACACCAAAGTGAGCAAGTGTTTTAACGACAGTATCTTCTATCGCTGTAACCAATTGCCGTACACCAATTTTGGCGCGCTTGATGTCAATCATGACATACATAACCTGTTGACCAGGACCATGATAGGTGACTTGTCCACCACGATCGGATTGGATAATCGGAATATCACCGAGAGATAACACATGCTCTGCTTTACCTGCTTGTCCCTGAGTAAATACTTTTGGGTGCTGTACCAGCCAGATTTCATCGGGTGTACTAATATCTCGCTGCTCAGTAAACAAGTGCATTGCATCAGAAATCGGCTCGTAGGGTTGTATTCCTAATTGGCGTAAGAAAATCGTTTTATGTTGCAATTGAAACTTCATTTGGTAGCTATAAGATTTAGCCAGTATAACCCTCAGAAGAGATTCTCACCAGTTTAGTACACTTGAAATGGTGCTGTTTCTGATAGATAAACAATCCCCCTGAGAAATTACAGGGGATTGTTTTAGTTCATGTTACAACACCACTCGTACCAGTTTAAGGTTACCTAACTCTTCATACAGAGTTTCTATTTGTTCAATGTGAGTAGCATTAATAGTAATGGATACTGAGTGGTAGTTGCCTTTGCTGCTTGGCTTCACTTGTGGAGAGTAATCGCCCGGCGCATGGCGTTGAACCACTTCAACGACCTGATTGACTAACTCAGGCTCAGCTAAACCCATTACTTTGTAGGTAAATGAGCAAGGGAACTCAAGCAGTTCATTTAATTTTGTTTTCATGGGCGCTCCTGTTTTACTTTCCGCAATACGTCTGGTCAGTCTTTTCTATAAAATTTGATATTTTCCCCGTTTACATCAACGGGGGTACTTATTATGGTCAGGCTGTAGCTTGACTCGTTTCGGTAGGTCCCTGCTTTAACTATTAACCAAACCAGTGATGGAACAGCAGTTTGATATAGTCGATAAAACGGCTGAAAATACTGCCTTCTTCCACTTCATTCATAACAACTAAAGGACGCTGTTCGACAGTCTTGCCATCAAGTTGAAAGTTGATTGTACCGACGACCTGATTTTTCGCTAGCGGGGCATGTAATTCAGTATCATTCATGACATAGCTAGCTTTCAGATCTTTCAAACGGCCTCTGGGAATAGTCAGATAAACATCTTTATCAACGCCTAGCTGAACCCTATCATTGTCCCCAAACCAGACAGGTTCAGAGGCAAATTCTGTGTCAGATTTCAGTGGCGAGACGGTTTCAAAGAAACGGAAACCCCAGGTCAGCAGTTTCTTACTTTCTGTCTCTCGGCCTTTATAAGTGTGACCGCCGAGTACCGCAGAAATCAGACGCATATCGCCTTCAGTTGCAGAAGCAACTAGGTTATAACCCGCTGCATTAGTGTGACCGGTTTTGATACCATCTACATTCAGACTTTTATCCCATAACAAACCGTTGCGGTTTATCTGACGGATATTGTTGTAGGTAAATTCTTTCTCTTTATAGATAGTATATTCTTCAGGAACATCGCGGATTAGTGCTTGACCAATCAGTGCCATATCACGGGCAGAGCTGTATTGGCCTTCTGCATCCAGGCCATGAACAGTTTTGAAATATGTATTCTGTAAGCCAAGCGATTTTACATAGCCATTCATCAGATTAACGAACGACTCTTGGCTGCCAGCAACGTAATCCGCCATTGCAACACAAGCATCATTACCGGATTGTAAGTTTATACCGCGGGATAGCATAGAAACTGAAACCTGATCTCCGGGTTTGAGGAACATCAGGGAAGAGCCTTTAAATACCGGATTACCTGTTGCCCATGCATCAGTACCAACCGTGACCATATCATTCGGCCCGATTTTGCCTGATTTGATTGTCTGACCAATAACATAACTGGTCATCATTTTTGTCAGGCTGGCAGGGTCACGGCGAGAGTCTGCATTCATTTCAGCCAGAACTTTGCCTGAGTTGTAGTCGATAAGAATATAAGCTTCAGCATCGATCTGAGGCACACCCGGGATCATCGTTTTCAGGTTTATATCATTCCCATTGGCAAAGGCAGAAACGTTCATTGCCAGCGCAATACTCAAGGTGGCGCTTTTTATAAGACGAGAAGTGGTTGTGTATTTCATGGTCGGTTGGACAACATCCG
The DNA here is from genome assembly GCF_001280945.1 of Photorhabdus heterorhabditis. Taxonomy (NCBI): domain Bacteria; kingdom Pseudomonadati; phylum Pseudomonadota; class Gammaproteobacteria; order Enterobacterales; family Morganellaceae; genus Photorhabdus; species Photorhabdus heterorhabditis. The sequence goes on from NZ_LJCS01000008.1 coordinate 26,337, forward strand.
TGAGAATAAGGTTGATATCGGGTCATATCATAGCAAATGAAGAAAAATACTAACATTGGCAAATTTTGACAGGCCGCCGGTTTACGTTTTTTTACCTTGCTTGCTGATATCTAAGCAAAACCCAGATATCAGCGAGAGGAAAGCTAAGGACTGACGATAAAAGAAGATTGCTGTATCTGGTCAGCCAGTTTCTGTTGTAAATCGGTAGCGTGCTGGCGATTGCTAAATGGCCCCAATTGTACACGATAAACATTACTATATTGAGTTACGCGTCCTTGAACATTAAAGCGCTGTTCTAACGTTCGTTGCCACTCTTTTGCCCGTTGCTCACTGCTAACGGCACCAACCTGGACCATAAAACCATTTGCAGAGGAGCTTGTTGATACTGTTGCTGTTGAAGCACTGTCGGCAACCGGTTTAGGTGGTTGTAGCTTCATTGCGGGTAGTTGCTCAGTAGCTTCTGGTTGTATAGCTAATGGTTGCGTTTGTTCCTCAGGCTGATTAGTCAGAGGGCGGCTGCCAGTCTGATCTGGAACATTTCCCATTGTGGGTGTTCCTAGCTGGTTTGTTGTCAGCGTTGGTCTGCCTGGCAGGGCATAACTCTGTTTAACTATCTGGCTGCCAACAGTACCGGGGCCAGATACAGAGCCATCCTGAGCGACCTGAATAAAATCAATCTTAACGTTGGTACTTTGGGTTAGATTCAGGCGTTCAGCAGAAGCCTTCGATAGATCGATAATTCTCCCTGGTTTATAAGGACCGCGGTCATTGACTCTGACTATCATCATACGGCCATTGCTTAAGTTGGTCACGCGAACATAACTCGGGATTGGTAGTGTTGGGTGGGCGGCTGTTAGTGCATAAGGGTTAAAACGTTCACCAATTGCTGTCATTTTGCCACTGTATTCTGCACCATACCAACTGGCATAACCTGTTTCACTAAATTGGGATGGGTCTTGCACAATATGATAAATATGCCCGTTCATCTGATAATCATTATTGGCGCCAGGATGATAAGGCTCATAGCGAGGTTCTGCACCCAGAATATCCTGCGTTGGTACCGCCGGTAATGGGGAAGATTTTTGCTCGTTAGGAGCAGTACAGCCGGATAACAGAGCTGCAATCATGCCGAGTATAAGCCAGTGTTGACGCATTGAAACCTCTTCTCTATAAACTTTTAGACAATAATTTTCGGTGTGTATGAATCGACATTATAATCCCGAAACCAGCCATTAAGACGATCAAGGCTGAGCCGCCATAACTGACAAATGGTAAAGGAACGCCTACCACAGGTAGAATGCCGCTCACCATGCCGATGTTGACGAAGATATAAACAAACAGGATTAACATCAGGCTGCCAACCATGACTCGGCCAAAAGTGTTCTGTGCCCTGGTTGCGATAGCCAGCCCGCGCATAATTAATAACAAATATAATGTTAGTAACAGTAACACGCCGATTAAACCAAGTTCTTCCGAGAGTACGGCGAATATGAAGTCTGTATGGCGTTCTGGAAGAAATTCCAACTGAGATTGAGTGCCGAGTAACCAACCTTTACCTGATAGGCCACCGGAGCCTATAGCGATTTTTGATTGAATGATATGGTAACCTTTACCCAATGGATCAGTTTCTGGATCAAGTAACATCATTACCCGATCGCGTTGATATCCATGCATCAGAAAGAACCATAAGATCGGGATAAAACAGGCTAATAACAAGGCTGCAATACCGATCAGCCGCCAGCTCATCCCAGCAAGGAATAGGACAAACAGGCCGGAAAATGCGACCAGAATTGAAGTACCGAGGTCTGGTTGGGCGGCGACGAGTAAAGTTGGCAGGAAAATCAGCATTAGAGCGATAGTTGTATTTTTTAGCGATGGTGGACACAAATCGCGGTTCATAAAACGGGCAATCATCAGTGGTACAGCGATCTTGGCAATCTCAGAAGGCTGGAAACGGATGATCCCTAGATCGAGCCAGCGCTGCGCCCCTTTACTGATCTGTCCGAACGCATCGACAAAAATCAGTAAAACGACACAAACGATATATAGATAAGGTGCCCAGCCTTCATAAACTCTTGGGGGGATTTGCGCCATAATTATCATGACAACCAGTCCGGCACCAATTTGGCTGATTCTGCGCTCCATCATCCCCATATCTTGACCACTGGCACTCCACATAACAAAAGCGCTGTATACTAGCAGTGCTAGAATGCACAGCAACAGCGGTAAGTCGATATGTAGTTTGGTCCAGAGGGGAACCTTTTTTGGGTTTTCTGTCATGGTGTTATTCAGCCATTTTCTGTTCCGGGTGGTGTTGGAGCCGCATCCGGTAATGTTGTGTTGTTATCCCCTAACAATACATGGTCGAGGATTTGGCGAACAAGGGTTCCTACTGCCGGACCTGCACCACCATTTTCTAAAATGATAGAAAGGGCTATCGTCGGGTTTTCATAAGGGGCGAAGGCAATCATTAGCTTGTGATCCCGTAAATGCTCAGCAATTTTACTGGCATTGTAAGTTTCATAGCTATAGACCTGTGCTGTTCCTGATTTGGCAGCTGCTTTATACGGCGTTCTAGTAAAACTCTTGTGACCAGTACCGTTTGGCAGGTTAGCAACACCATACATACCGCTTTTTGCCAGTTCCCAGTATCCTGAATGGATATCACCTATTTGAATATTTTCTGTTTGTTGATAAGGGATCATCTCACCTTTCAGTTTTTTACCCAGCAGCAGATGCGGTGTTTTTACGTTACCGTCATTAATTAAGGTTGTTAGCGCTTTTACCATTTGAATTGGCGTTGCTGTCCAGTATCCCTGGCCGATCCCAACAGGAATAGTGTCTCCCTGATACCAAGGTTTTTTATATTTTCTTTGTTTCCATTCACGGGTAGGCATGATACCTGTGCGTTCTTCAGACAGGTCAATGCCCGTGTATTCACCATAACCAAACTTAGTCATCCATTCAGATAGGCGGTCAATTCCCATATCATAGGCAACCTGATAGAAGAAAGTATCCGCAGATTCCACGATGGATCTATATGCATTGAGACTGCCATGTCCCCAGCGTTTCCAGTCACGGTAGCGTTTTTCTGAACCCGGTAATTGCCACCAGCCCGGATCAAAAATGGTGGTATTTTTATTGATAACGCCGGTGCTTAGTGCTGCAACGGTAATAAAAGGTTTTACCGTTGACGCAGGAGGATAGATCCCTTGAGTTGCACGATTAATAAGCGGTCGGTCAGGATTATTTAATAATTCCTGATAGTTCTTGTTGGAGATACCGTTTACGAATAGATTTGGATCATAGCTTGGATTAGATACCAGTGCTAGAATTTCCCCATTATGTGGATTACTGACAACGACGGCAGCGCGGCTGGTTGTGAGTAGTTTCTCAATATAGATCTGCAACTCAAGATCGATAGTCAGATAAATATCTTGCCCGGCTTGTGGCGGTTGTTCATGTAATTGACGTATCACACGGCCACGATTATTGACTTCGACTTCTTCATAACCGGTTTTGCCATGTAAAACAGATTCATAATAGCGTTCAATACCTAGTTTGCCGATATCATGGGTGGCGGCGTAATTGGGTAAAATACCTTCCTTGTCCAGCCGTTCTACATCTTTATCATTAATTTTAGCGACATAGCCAATGATATGAGTCAGTGCTGAACCGTAAGGGTAGAAGCGGCGTTGATAGCCTTTTATTTCGAGGCCGGGGAAACGGTACTGGTTAACAGCAAAGCGTGCTACTTGGATATGATCCAGTGAAGTTTTCAGTGGAATGGAGGTAAAGCGGCGCGATCGCTTACGTTCTTTTTCAAAGTTAGCAATATCTTCATCAGTCAGATCGATAATATTCCGTAAATCACTCAGCGTTTGCTGAAGGTTCTCGACCTTTTCAGGTATGACTTCCAACTGGTAGATTGTTCGGTTAAGCGCCAATGGTGTGCCTTTACGGTCATAAATAATACCTCGGCTTGGAGCGATTGGAACCAGTTTGATACGGTTTTCGTTTGAACGGGTTTGGTAGTCTTCGTGGCGAGTGATCTGTAAATGGTAAAGATTGGCAATCAGGATACCAGCCAGTACTAGGATGATGATAAACGCCACCAATGCGCGGCGGGCAAATAGGGCTGATTCAGCCGTATAATCACGAAAAGGGGTACGTTTATTCTTCATCCCATTGCCAGAATTCGCTTTTATCCGTTGGTAACCAAATTATTCCCGGTGATAGGGATGATTGGTGGTAATGCTCCATGCCCGGTACAGGCTTTCTGCAACTAAAACTCGTACCAAAGGATGGGGTAAGGTTAAAGGTGATAATGACCAGCTTTGTTCCGCAGCAGCTTTACATGCCGGAGCAAGACCTTCTGGCCCGCCTATCAGCAAGCTTACATCTCTACCATCTTGTTTCCAATGTTCAAGCTGTTGCGCTAGTTGAGGCGTTTCCCAACGAGAACCCGGAATGTCTAGGGTGACAATGCGGTTGCTTTTACCGACAGCGGCCAGCATTTGTTCACCTTCTTTCTCCAGAATGCGTTTAATATCCGCATTTTTACCCCGTTTCCCAGCAGGAATTTCTACCAGATCAAATGGCATATCTTTTGGGAAACGGCGTAAATAATCCGTAAAGCCGGCCTGTATCCAGTCCGGCATTTTTGTACCTACAGCGACTAATTGCAGCTTCAAACTCAGCTCCAAAGTTTTTCAAGTTCATACATACGGCGACTCTCTTCCTGCATGACATGTACGATAACTTCACCGAGGTCTACGACAATCCAATCGGATACGCCCTGTCCCTCAACGCCAAGTGGAGTCAGACCACTCGCACGACAGTCATCAACTAGATGATCTGCGACAGACATCAGATGGCGACTGGAGGTTCCGGTGCAGATAATCATGCAATCGGTAATACTGGATTTCCCATGAACATCCAGAGAAACAATATCTTGTGCTTTGGAGTCTTCAAGTTTATCAATAACAAATTGTTGGAGTTCTCTACCTTGCAAAAGGTTCATCCTTATTTTTTATCAAATTGATCAAATAGTGCCGAATAATAGCATGCCGGGCCACTTGAGAGTAAGCCAACTAAATGACTAATCGGGCCAGATTTCGCTATTGGCGATATAACCCCTGTGAATCTATATATTTTTGTACTAAAGGGGTGAGCAAATCATCACAATTTAGCCCTTGCTGGAGACGCTGGCGGATATCTGTTGCTGAGATACGCAATAGTGGTGTATCTGCCAGATAGATATAACCGTTAGGCTTGCTGTTAAGTAGGGCTGGGTCGTAGATTTGGTGTTGTGTAAGCCATTGCTGCATTTCAGCTATTGAAAGTTGGGGCTGATAACCGGGGCGGGCACAAACCAGTAAATGACAGATATTTAGTAGTTCTGGCCAACGATGCCAGGTATGTAGTGATAACAAAGAGTCCAGACCGATTATAAATGCCAGTGATTGTTTTTCACCAAGCTCCTGACGGAACGATTCCAATGTATCGATTGTGTAAGAAGGAGTGGTGCGTTCCAGTTCACGGGTATCGATTGTAAACAGTGGATGGTCCTGTGTTGCTAGTCGTACCATTGTAAGCCGCTGTTGTGCGGTGGCTTCTGGTTGTGGGCGGTGGGGGGGAACATGGTTTGGCAGCAAAATCACTCGTTTCAGGCCAATTTGATGTGCCAGTGTTTCGATGGGATGCAGATGCCCATAATGGATTGGGTCAAATGTTCCACCAAATAATGCTTGAATAACGGGTTGTACTGGACAAGTAGTATTAATGGTATGAGGCATTAAAAAAGCTCTCAGGTAATGTTTTTCCACATAACAACATGGAAAGTGTTTCTAAATCTGGCCACACAGACTGACCATAATCCTGTTTAACCCGAAGCTCCATTTGTACAAGTAGATGAATTGCTAGTTGCAAATCATGTCGAGTTAGACGTTGCAGCGCACTTGTCAATAATGGGCGGCGGTTCTGCCATACTCGATGTTGATCTAACAGAGTTTTAATGGGAGTTGTGGTGCTTTGGCGTTTTAGTGTAAGTAGCAGCTGTAGTTCACGTTGTATGGTACGCATCAGAATAACAGTTTCACAACCTTCCTGTTTTAACTGTTTCAGGATATGCCAGGCTCGTTTTGCCTTTCCTGATAATAATGAGTCTACCCAGTGATAAGGTGTGAAGTGAGCCGCGTCATTTACGGCATTTTCAACACGGTGTAGGGTCAGTTTACCATCTGGATATAGCAGGAAGAGCCGCTCAAGAGCTTGGGCCAGTGCCAGTAAGTTTCCTTCATAACAGTAGCATAATAGTTGATTGGCTGGTTCTTCCAGAGTCAGTTTCATGACCCTGGCCCGTTGTGCGATCCATTGAGGTAGACGGCTCAGTTCAGGTGTCTGACAACTGATGTAAACTCCATTTTTTCCTAATACTTTAAACCAGTTACTGTTTTCTTGGGCTTTGGTCAATTTTAAACCGCGTAGTATCAGCAGTATATCTGGGTGAAGCAATTCTGCCAGTTTTACCAGTTGTTCAGCTATTACTGTGTTAGGGCCATTTTCTGGCAGCAGTAAAGTGAGTGTTTGACGGCTGGCAAATAGGCTTAGTGACTGGCAAATACTGAATATCTCATTCCATTCGGTATGATTATCCAGGGCATAAGTGAAGTGTTCTGTGAAAGAGTGCTGTTCAGCGGCCCTGCGGATATGATCTTGGCTTTCCTGTAATAGCAGGGGGTCATTGCCCCATATCAGATAACAGTTTCGCAGCCCTTCATTGAGCTGCGAAATCAGTTGTTCGGGATAAAGTTTGATCATTGTGCTTGTGCAGTTTGCTGTCCAGCCTGTTTTTCCTTGGCTTTTTGTTCTTCTGCACTATGAACAGTCAGTAACTGGCGAACTAACTGGCGAGCAGCCTGTTCACGCATTTCCTGATTGATCATCTCGTTTTCAGCATCTTTCGCCAGTGCTTCTAACGGATTGTCGAAAAAAGAACGATCAACCCTAGATTGGAGCGGATAGACGCTACCGTCTGGCATAATAACCTGTGCATTGACATATAGGGTCAGTTGGCGCTCAGCTGCCTTACCATCCTGAAAAACAGAGACGGTGTCTTTATTTTCAGAAGAACCTATTAGTTTCAGAATAGGAACTTCGGTGCTGCCATTTTCAAGGATTGTGACGTTATTCAGACGAAGTTGCTGGCGCACAGAACGAGTCAGTGGCCCGTATGGGTCGCTGCTTGCTAATTGCAGCTTTTTGAGTTCTAGGGGTACCTGAGTGGTACCACGTAGATGAAAACCGCAGCCAGCGGTGACCAGCACCGCTAACCCCAGCAACAACGTTAAAATACGATGCCGCACATTGCCTCCTTTATTAGCCGACGACCAGATTCAGTAATTTGCCTGGTACGTAGATGACTTTACGAATAGTGACGTCTTCAAGGTATTTCGCCACACCATATTCTTTTGCAGCCATATCATGAACATATTCTTTCGTCGCATCCGCTGGCACAGTAACACGACCACGCACTTTACCGTTAACTTGAATAACGACCAATTTGGTGTCGTCAACCATGGCCTGTTCATCAGCCTGTGGCCAATTAGCCGTATCAATGTCACCTTTACCACCCAGAGCTTGCCACATAATAAAACAAGCATGAGGAGTCATTGGTGACAACATGCGGACAACTGCCAGTAAAGCTTCCTGCATCAGAGCGCGATCCTGCTCGGTTTCTTGTGGTGCGCGGGTCAGTTTATTCATCAATTCCATTACGGCAGCAATGGCGGTATTGAATGCCTGGCGGCGACCTACATCATCTGTGACTTTAGCAATGGTTTTGTGCAGATCACGGAACAGATCTTTCTGTTCTACTGTTAAGCTTGTGATATCCAGCGGTTGAGTTGCCCCTTTGCTGCTATGTTCATAAACTAGGCGCCATACACGTTTCAGGAAGCGGTTTGCCCCTTCAACACTGGATTCTTGCCATTCCAGAGTCAATTCTGGTGGCGCTGCGAACATCATAAACAGGCGAACGGTATCAGCACCATATTTTTCTACCATCAATTGTGGGTCAATGCCGTTGTTTTTGGATTTAGACATTTTGCTCATGCCGGTATAAACCAGTTCATGACCCTCTTTGTCTGTTGCCTTAATGATACGACCTTTATCATCACGTTCAGCAATGGTATCAACTGGGGATATCCAGATTTTTTCACCGTTTTTACCCGTGTAATAAAAAGCATCTGCCAGAACCATTCCCTGACATAACAGACGTTTAGCGGGTTCATTGGAATTGACCATGCCTGCATCACGCATCAGTTTGTGGAAGAAACGGAAATACATCAGGTGCATGATGGCATGTTCGATACCACCGATGTATTGGTCAACAGGTAGCCAATAATTAGCTGCTGCTGGATCGAGTAGGCCCTTATCATAATCTGGACAAGTGTAGCGAGCATAGTACCAAGAAGATTCCATAAAGGTATCGAAGGTATCTGTTTCACGCAATGCTGGTTGGCCATTGATAGTGGTTTTTGCCCATTCAGGGTCAGCTTTAATTGGGCTGGTGATGCCATTCATGGTGACATCTTCCGGCAGAATAACTGGCAGTTGATCTTCTGGAACCGGAACAACCGTGCCATCTTCCAACGTTGCCATTGGAATTGGTGCGCCCCAGTAACGTTGACGGGAGACACCCCAATCACGTAGACGATAGTTGACCTTACGCTTGCCGACTCCCATTTCTACTAGTTTATTAGCAATAGCATTGAAACCATCTTCATGATTCAGGCCGCTAAATTCACCCGAATTAAACAGGACATTCTTATCTGTCACCGGGGCTTCATGAACATTTGGTTCATTACCTTCACTGTCCAGAATAACGGCTTTCATTGGCAGGTTATATTTTGTCGCGAATTCCCAGTCGCGTTGGTCGTGGCCAGGAACTGCCATGACAGCACCGGTGCCGTATTCCATTAAGACGAAGTTTGCAACCCAGATTGCTACTTTCTCTTTGGTTAATGGATGAATGACAAACATACCGGTTGCCATGCCCTTTTTCTCCATTGTTGCCATATCTGCTTCTGCAACTTTGGTATTACGGCATTCATTAATAAAAGCAACCAGTTCAGGGTTATTTTCTGCTGCTTGTTTTGCCAGAGGATGACCTGCGGCAACTGCAACATAGGTGGCACCCAGGAATGTATCAGGACGAGTGGTGTAGACAGTCAATTTCTCCTGACTATCTGCTACTTCAAAGGTGATTTCTACACCTTCAGAGCGCCCAATCCAGTTGCGCTGCATGGTTTTGACCTGTTCAGGCCACTCTTCCAGCGTATCCAGATCGTTTAACAACTCTTCGGCATAATCAGTGATTTTGATAAACCATTGCGGGATTTCTTTACGTTCAACTTTGGTGTCGCAACGCCAGCAACAGCCATCGACCACTTGTTCATTAGCCAGAACGGTCAGATCGTGGGGGCACCAGTTAACTGCGGAGGTTTTTTTATAAACCAGACCTTTTTCATACAATTTGGTGAAGAACCACTGTTCCCAACGATAATATTCAGGGGTACAGGTAGTGACTTCACGATCCCAATCGTAGCCGAAACCCAGTGTTTTCAGCTGACTTTTCATATATTCGATGTTGGCATAGGTCCACGGGGCTGGTGCAGTGTTGTTTTTTACTGCTGCGCCTTCTGCGGGCAGGCCAAATGCATCCCAACCGATAGGTTGCAGGACATTTTTGCCAAGCATACGCTGGTAACGAGAGATAACATCGCCAATAGTGTAGTTACGTACATGGCCCATGTGTAGTCGGCCAGAAGGGTAAGGTAGCATGGACAGGCAGTAATATTTTTCTTTGCTGTTATCTTCTGTCACTTTGAAAGTTTGCTTCTCTTGCCAGTGAAGCTGAACTTGCGGCTCTATATCTTCTGGACGGTATTGTTCTTGCATGGCACCGATGATCCTATGGTGAGTAAAAAGCTACGTTTGTAGCAATCATTTAGTTGGTAAAATATGAGGTTGGCATAGCATATCTGATTTGATACATAAGCAACAGAGGGTTATTAGGGAAAATCCGGTGGCGACGGGCGCCACCACCGGGAATAATATATTTTAGTGAAGAATTTTAGCCAGAAATTCTTTGGCGCGATCTGATTTTGGATTCGCAAAGAAATCTTCTTTCTTGCTGTCTTCAACAATTTTGCCTTCATCCATAAAGATTACCCGATTGGCTACCTTACGGGCGAAGCCCATTTCGTGAGTAACAACCATCATGGTCATTCCTTCGTCTGCCAGTTTAACCATGACATCAAGCACTTCATTGATCATTTCAGGATCGAGGGCGGAAGTGGGTTCGTCGAACAGCATGGCAATCGGGTCCATACACAGTGCACGGGCGATTGCCACGCGTTGTTGCTGACCACCGGAAAGTTGTGACGGGAATTTATTAGCCTGATTGGTCAGCCCAACGCGTTCAAGTAATTTCAACCCTTTTTCTTCTGCCGCTTTCTTATCGCGGTTAAGCACTTTGATTTGAGCCAGCGTTAAATTTTCAATGATGGATAAATGCGGGAACAGCTCAAAATGCTGGAACACCATGCCGACTTTGGAGCGTAATTGCGCCAAATTGGTATTTTTATCATTGACTTTAATGTCATTAACCAGAATTTCACCCTGTTGGATGGATTCCAGACCATTAACCGTTTTTATCAGGGTGGATTTGCCGGAGCCAGATGGGCCACAGACTACAACTACTTCACCTTTTTTAACTTCAGTTGAGCAGTCAGTGAGAACCTGAAATGGGCCATACCACTTGGATACATTTTTCAGGGAGATCATCAAACAGTCCTTTTCTTCAAATAGTTAACCAGCATGGATGCGGCAAAACTAATAATAAAATAAATAACACCAGCAAACAGGATCATTTCAACTTGGGTACCATCACGCTCACCGATATTTGCCGCAGTACGGAAAAAATCCGCCAGACTGAGTACATACACCAATGAAGTGTCTTGAAATAGTACGATACCCTGCGTCAATAGTAGTGGGGTCATTGCACGGAATGCTTGAGGCAGGATAACCAGCCTCATACTTTGCATCGGCGTCATACCCAATGCCAATGCTGCCGAAGATTGCCCGCGGGAAATACTTTGAATGCCCGCACGAATAATTTCTGAATAGTAAGCGGCTTCGAAAAATGCAAACGCGACCATGGCTGAAATTAAACGAATATCTGTTTTGGGAGAAATCCCCAGAACATTCTGCACTAGACTGGGCACAATCAGATAGAACCATAACAGTACCATAACCAATGGCACAGAACGGAACAGATTGACATATAAAGTAGCAAACCAGCTCAGTGCTTTTACAGAAGAGAGCCGCATAACGGCCAGTACGGTTCCCCAGAGAATACCGACAACAATAGCAACAATCGTGATTTTTGCTGTAATAACTAAGCCTTCTAGCAGAAACGGGATACTGGGGATAATCGAACTCCAGTCAAACTCGTACATTTATTGACCTCCAATATTACCCGGTAAACGCATTTTTTTCTCAAGCAAGTGCATGGCAAGCATAATTACCAGATTGATTCCGATATAGGCCAATGTAATTGCCGTAAATGTTTCATAAGCATGTGCTGAGTAATCAAGTAACTTACCTGCCTGTGCTGCCATATCCACCAGACCAATAGTAGAGGCAATAGCGGAGTTTTTTACCAGATTCATCATTTCTGAAGTCATTGGTGGAATGATCACTCGGTAAGCATTTGGCAATAGGACATAGCGATAGGTTTGTGGCAGAGTTAACCCCATTGCCAGCCCTGCTGCTTTTTGACCACGTGGTAGTGATTGTATGGCGGCGCGGACCTGCTCACACATCCGTGCAGCGGTGAAAAGACCTAAACAGACAGTGGATGAGATGAAAAACTGGATATTAGGGTCCAGTTTGGTTTTAAACCACAGACTGAATTTTTCTGGCAGTAGTTCAGGTACAACCAGATACCAGATAAAAAATTGAACTATCAGTGGTACGTTACGAAAGAGCTCAACATAACAGGTACCTATCCCAGATAAGATTTTATTGGGAACAGTACGTAAAATGCCGAACAGTGAACCGACAATGAAAGCGATAATCCAGGCGCAGATAGACAAGGCAATTGTCACTTGAAATCCAGCTATCAACCAGCCTAGATAAGTCGTATTGCCGAAAGGGGCAGCTTGCAAAAAGACGCCCCAATTCCAATCGATTGACATAATAATACTCCCTGTGAGGATGTAGCTTGATCCCCTGAAAACGATTGATTGGCTGAGAAAAAAAAGCGAGGTAGGGAACGGCCACCTCGCACCCTGTGATGCCAATCAAATAGTCATTTTTCTAATTATATTTCTAGTTAAGTGCCTTATCATTTGGCGATTTAAATAGTGTTTTCATTTCATCAGACAACGAGAAGTTCAGGTTCAGATTCTTAGGCGGAATGGGTTGTGTGAACCAGCGCTCAAATGATTTCTCTGCCACTCCGGAAGTTTGTGCCTGAACAATGGTCTCATTGATCAGCTTCTTGAATTGAAGATCATCTTTGCGTGATATGCAACCATAGGCTTCTCTAGACTGCGGTGTACCAACGATTTCCCATTGATCAGGTTTTTTCGCTTTGGCGCGTTCACCGGCTAGCAGAGCATCATCTACCATAAAGGCGATTGCACGGCCGGATTCCAGCGTGCGGAATGAGTCACCATGATCTTTTGCACTGATGATGCGCATTTTCATGTTTTTCTCATCGTTGAGTTTATTTAGCAATATTTCAGAAGTCGTACCAGCGGAAACAACGACATTTTTACCAGCCAAATCTGGAAAATCTTTTATACCGGAACCTTTTTTAGTCAGCAACCGCGTATTAATGATGAAGATAGTGTTAGAGAAAGCGACTTGTTTCTGGCGTTCAAGGTTATTGGAAGTAGAACCGCATTCGAAATCATAAGTCCCATTTTGTAGCAGTGGAATACGATTTTGAGAAGTCACCGGTATCAATTTTACTTGCAAATTTGGCATGTCCAGTTTCTTCTTAACGGCTTCAACAATCAGATTAGAGTAATCTTGCGAATAGCCGACGACATTTTGTTTATTATCGTAATAAGCAAAAGGTACGGAGGATTCACGATGCCCCACAATGATTACACCATCATCTTTAATTTTTTTCAGTGTTCCCGTCAATTCTTCAGCCTGAACAGCACCTGCTGCGCCAAGTAACATCATGGTTAATACTAGGTTACGCATTCGCATATACAACTCCTTTAATGTGGTTATCGTTTGCGATGTTGTGTTTGCAAAAGTCTCTCTGTGATTTGTTTTTAATCAAGGATCATTTGCTGTTATATGTATATATGGTGTTAAAAAATAGTACAAAATGGTTAGGTAATGAAAATGAATTGTTTCTATTTCGGGAGCTGTCTCGCACTATAAATGAACAATGTTGCTTATCTTGCACAATAAAAGTGCGTGACTATCATTTTTATGGTGCATTTTCCCGTTTTCTATTAATGAAACAGCTATTTTCCTTTTCATTCATGGAGATAACAGCAATTAACGTGCCAAAATAGTAAAGAGGGGTAAAATTAATACTTAAGTAGGTTATTTTATAACATAGAGTGATATCAGTAACTAAGGGAGCAATTTTGCTCCCTTATGATGTATGGATATCGGAGTTAAAATTTACGGCGGTGATATATCAGCGCAAACAGGGCAAACAATACGGTAATTATCCATACCGGCCAATTCCCCCAACGTGCATAGGGTGTTATCCCGGTTGCGGGTGTCACTTTAGCTTCCAAAACATTGCGGGTAAATTGTGGGAGTGCTGCCTGCACTTTCCCATCAGGGGAAATAACAGCTGTAATACCATTATTAGTACCACGTAGTAATGGGCGCCCTAATTCGAGGGAACGCATACGTGCCATTTGGAAATGTTGCCAGGGACCGATGGAACTACCAAACCAGGCATCATTAGAAACAGTGAGTAAGAATTCAGTATCCGGTTTGAAATTATCACGAACTTGCTCACCTAATATAATTTCATAACAAATGGCGGCGGTCAGGTTATATCCTGCAACAGAAAGCTGTGGTTGAATGTAATTGCCTCGGCTGAATGAAGACATTGGTAAATTGAAGAATGGAGCCAGAGGTCGGAGTAGAGATTCCAGTGGGACAAATTCACCAAAGGGGACCAGATGATGCTTATCGTAGCGAGTAGTTGATGGATATTGATAAGGAATTTTATCACCCAGAACAATCAAGCTATTATAGGTCTTATAGCTGTTACCAACCGTTCTTTCATCAATGATACCGGTAATCAGGCTGGTGTGCTGATTACGTAACAGCATATCCAGTTTTGCCAGAAAACCGCGTTGATAACTTTCCAGTGATGGAATTGCAGATTCGGGCCAGATGATAATAGGTGTTTTACCAATGTATGGGCGGCTGTTATTTAAATAGATGTCCAGAGTTTCACTGAGCATATTGGGGTCCCATTTCAGGGATTGTGGGATATTTCCCTGAACCAGTGCCACATCAACCGCTTTTTCAGGTTGTAGGTTATACCACTGGTAATGACGTATTGACCACGGTAATAGCAGAAGTGCGATAGCGGTAATGCCAGCGGTGATGTTTCTGTGTATAACCGCCAGAACTAATAATCCACTCAGAGCCATTAACAGGAATGTAATTGCCTCAACACCGAAAATGGGTGCAATGGCTTTCATTGGGCTATCTAGTTGGCTGTAGCCGAATTGTAGCCAGGGAAAGCCAGTCAAAATCCAGCCACGCAGGAATTCAGTGACTTGCCACAATGCAGGTGCGGCCACTGCTAGCCTTAACACGCTCGTTTTTACGAAAAAACGGTTGAGTAAGCTGGCGAATAAAGCAGGGTAGAGCGAGAGATAAGCGGCAAGTAATATGACCAGCAAAATATTGACCGCAGTTGGCATTCCACCAAAATTGGCAATGCTGACATATACCCAGTTTATACCACTGCCAAATAAGCCGAATCCCCAGCAAAAAGCAATAAATGCCGCTTGTCCGGGTGTTCTGTTTAAAGTCAGAAGTTGTAGTCCAAACAGGGAGATAATAGCAGCAGGCCAGAAGTCAAAAGGTGAAAAAGCCAGTGTTCCACTGGCTCCGAAAAATAGTGCCAGCAAAGCACGAAGCCGCTGGCAATGTAATAATGAAGCTTTGTTCATTCAGACCCTATTCTTGTTCAAGGTTAGGCATTGGCGCATCGTCCGGTATCGTAACATGAACCTGAATAATTCTCCGACTATCGGCCATGGCAACTTTAAAGAGATAACCGTTAATATCAACAGATTCCCCTCTGGCTGGTAAATGGCCGAATGCCTGCATAACCAAACCGCCAATAGTATCCACTTCTTCATCGCTGAATTGGGTACCAAAGGCTTCATTAAAGTCTTCAATCTGAGTCAGTGCTCGTACCGTATAGGTATGACGGCTCAGGGCACGAATATCGACATCTTCTTCTTCATCATACTCGTCTTCGATTTCACCGACGATTAGTTCAAGAATATCTTCGATAGTAACCAGACCCGATACACCACCGAACTCATCAATGACGATGGCCATATGATAACGTTGAGAACGGAATTCTTTCAGCATGCGGTCAACCCGCTTACTTTCAGGTACAACGACAGCCTGACGCAGAACCTTATCTATGCTGAATGGTGGGGCATCGGTGCGCATAAATGGCAATAGGTCTTTTGCCATTAAAATCCCTTCAATGTGATCTTTATCTTCACTGATCACAGGGAAACGTGAGTGAGCCGAATCGATAATCACATCCAGACATTCGTCCAGGGTTTGATTACGTTTTAAGGTAACGATTTGGGAACGGGGGATCATGATATCACGGACACGTTGATCGGAAATATCCATTACCCCTTCGAGCATATCGCGGGTATCAGGATCAATCAGATCGTTTTGTTCTGAGTCACGGATCAATTCCACCAGTTCATCACGGCTTTTTGGCTCACCGTGAAAAAGTTGGTTAAGAAGAAGAGTAAAAAACCCTTTCTTAGGGCCCGGGTTATCGTTACTTGAAGGATGGTCGTCGCTCATGGAGTTTTAATGAAAATTTCCCATTAAATAAGTTGTTGTTGGTATTTTTTAGCATAAAAATGGTGTAGGTGGTTACTCTTTTTCTGCAAGATAGGGATCAGAGTAACCTAACTTTTGCATAATTTCTGTTTCCAGAGATTCCATTTCTTCCGCTTCATCATCTTCGATATGGTCATAACCTAGCAGGTGTAGGCATCCGTGTACAACCATATGTGCCCAATGTTCTTCTACTGTTTTTTGTTGCTCCTCGGCTTCTTTTTCAACTACCTGTCGACAGATAATTAAATCACCAAGTAGAGGTAAATCAACCGTTGGTGGTGATTCAAATGGAAAAGATAGCACATTTGTTGGTTTGTCTTTGCCACGATAAGTCAGGTTTAAATCGTGACTTTCTGCTTCATCAACAATACGGATTGTTACCTCACTTTCAGATTGAAACTGAGGTAAAACCCCGTCCAGCCAGCGCTGGAATAGGGTTTCTTCAGGAAGACCTTGTAAATTCTCACAGGCAATTTGTAAATCAAGTATTACTGAACTCATTGTGCTTCCTGTTTGCGTTGCTCACTGATTGTCTGTTTGCGTTTTTGCTCAGTTGCTTCCCATTCTTCATAAGCAATGACAATTTTGGCAACAACCGGATGGCGGACAACATCATCACTGTGGAAGAAGTTAAAGCTCAGCCCATTGACCCCTGACAATACTTCAATTGCATGGCGCAGACCAGATTTCTGTCCACGCGGCAGGTCAATTTGGGTGACGTCCCCAGTGACAACTGCTTTGGAATTGAAACCGATACGAGTCAGGAACATCTTCATCTGTTCGATGGTAGTATTCTGGCTCTCATCCAGAATAATAAAAGCATCATTCAGGGTTCGTCCACGCATATAAGCCAATGGCGCAACTTCAATAACATTACGTTCGATCAGCTTCTCAACTTTTTCAAAACCTAGCATTTCAAATAAGGCGTCGTAGAGCGGGCGCAGGTATGGATCAACTTTCTGGCTCAGGTCACCAGGCAGGAATCCCAGTTTTTCGCCTGCTTCTACTGCCGGGCGGGTTAACAAGATGCGACGAATTTCTTGACGTTCCAGTGCATCGACCGCAGCAGCAACAGCCAGATAAGTTTTACCTGTGCCTGCTGGACCAACCCCGAACGTAATATCATGGCTGAGAATATTAGCAATATATTGCGTTTGATTGGGAGTTCGTGGTTTTACCATACCGCGTTTGGTACGAATATTAACGGACTTACCGTAGTCAGGTATGCTTTCAGCGGTTTGTTCTAGAACCCGGCTCTCTGTAATTGCTAAGTGAATCTGTTCTGGCTTGATATCAGGGATTACCCCACGAACAGGGGCGGTTTCCACATATAAATGGCGGAGAATATTGGTGGCGGCACTAACGCACCGCGGTTTGCCCATCAGTTTAAAACGGTTATCTCGTCGGCTGATTTCAATACCCAGCCGGAGTTCAAGCTGTTTCAAATTATCATCAAACGGACCACACAGGTTCATTAGGCGCTGATTATCGGCTGGTTCGAGGAAAATTTCCTGAGTTGCTATTTGTGAATGAGTTTGTTGAATCACTGATTATCTCTATGTTTAAGGCTGATAAGTGCCGACCCCGATTTCATCTTCTTTACGGGTACGGGCTATTACGGACTCAGGTGATTCGTGTATACGAAGATCCATCTGATCTTCGGTACGGATAACTTTACCGCGCAGTGAGTTGGCGTAGACATCAACAATTTCAACATCAACGAATTTGCCAATCATGTCAGGCTGGCCTTCGAAGTTGACAACTCGATTGTTTTCAGTACGCCCGGAAAGTTCCATCACATTTTTACGGGAAGTTCCTTCAACCAGAATACGTTGTACACTGCCCAACATAGCACGGCTGTAGTTCATAGCCTGTTGGTTAATGCGCTGTTGTAACAAGTAAAGGCGTTGTTTTTTCTCTTCTTCGCTGACATCATCAGGCAGATCAGCTGCCGGCGTCCCCGGGCGAGCAGAGTAGATAAAGCTATAGCTCATATCGAAATTGACATCAGCGATCAACTTCATAGTTTTCTCGAAGTCATCTTGGGTTTCTCCTGGGAAGCCGATGATAAAGTCAGAGCTTATCAGGATATCAGGACGTGCTTTACGTAATTTGCGAATAATGCTCTTATATTCAAGAGCTGTGTGCGCACGTTTCATCAGCGTCAAAATACGGTCAGAGCCACTTTGTACTGGTAGGTGCAGGAAGCTAACCAATTCAGGTGTATCTTCATAAACAGCGATAATATCATCAGTGAACTCAATGGGATGGCTGGTGGTAAAACGGATGCGGTCAATACCATCTATAGCTGCGACTAGACGGATTAACTCAGCGAAAGAACAGATGTCACCATCATAAGTTGCACCACGATAAGCATTCACGTTCTGACCGAGAAGGTTAACTTCACGTACACCTTGTGCAGCAAGCTGGGCGATTTCAAACAAAATATCGTCACATGGGCGGCTAACTTCTTCACCACGGGTATAAGGTACGACACAGAAAGTACAATATTTGTTGCAGCCTTCCATAATAGAAACAAATGCAGATGGACCGTCAGCACGTGGTTCAGGTAAGCGGTCAAATTTCTCGATTTCCGGGAAGCTGATATCAACAATCGGGCTGCGGGTGCCTTTCACTTGATTGATCATCTCAGGTAAACGATGCAGTGTTTGCGGCCCGAAAATAATATCTACGCACTGGGCGCGCTGACGGATGAAATCCCCTTCCTGGGAGGCCACGCAACCACCTACGCCAATAATAATATCTGGATTGGTGTCTTTCAGGTTTTTCCAGCGGCCTAATTGATGGAAAACTTTTTCTTGGGCTTTTTCACGGATTGAACAGGTATTCAATAGTAAAATGTCTGCTTCTTCGGCGACACCGGTTAACTGATAACCGTGAGTACTTTCCAGCAGGTCGGCCATTTTAGATGAATCATATTCATTCATCTGACAGCCCCAAGTTTTAATATACAGTTTTTTTATCGTCGACATTTTCTTATGCATCCGGGCTTTCTACAGTGCTGAAAGATATTACTGCACTGCAAAAGCAGTTGTGTATTAGGCATTAAAGTTGTCGGATATTGTATTCATTTGAAGGAGCAGTGACCAGACTGTTAAACAGGATATTCTCTACCGAAGGATCAAAAATCCTGTACACTGTGCCAATCAATGAGTTAATAGCATGACTGATATGAATAATTCACAACAGACTTTTGATGTAGTGGTAGTAGGGGCAGGGATGATCGGTGCTGCAACAGCGCTTGGATTGGCTCAAGAAGGTTGGACAGTCGCTTTGTTGGATCATCAGATACCACAACCTTATGATGCACTGAGTTATCCTGATGTGCGCGTGTCGGCGATTAGTTGTGCTTCTGTGGATTTGCTCAAACAGTTTGGTGCATGGGATACGGTATTACAGATGCGCGGTGTACCGTACCGTAAATTGGAAACTTGGGAACAGCATGATTCCAATTTAGTGTTTGATGCAAAAAGCCTAGGGTTGCCTGAGTTGGGTTATATGGTTGAAAACCGTATTTTGCAGTTGGCTCTTTGGCAACAGTTTGAAAAACATCCTGCTCTGACTTTGCGGTGCCCGGCAGTCTTACAATCTATGCAACGTCAGAAAGAAGGTTGGTTAGTTACTTTGTCTGACGGAACTAAAATTAATACCCGTTTGATTGTTGGTGCTGATGGTGCCCGTTCTCAGGTTCG
Organism: Photorhabdus heterorhabditis; assembly: GCF_001280945.1. NCBI lineage: Bacteria > Pseudomonadati > Pseudomonadota > Gammaproteobacteria > Enterobacterales > Morganellaceae > Photorhabdus > Photorhabdus heterorhabditis. The sequence continues at coordinate 46,223 of NZ_LJCS01000008.1, forward strand.
CAAAATGGCTGGAATTGGCAGCCATGGCTGGCAGTACAGACAGTCTTGTATGTTGATTACGGTAAAAACAGAGCAGCCACAACAGGATATTACCTGGCAGCAGTTTTTTCCTTCAGGTCCAAGAGCATTTCTCCCACTATTTGATCAATGGGCTTCATTGGTATGGTATGACAAACCGGCGCGTATACGGCAGTTACAGACAATGTCAATGGTTCAACTTGCGCAGGAGATTTTTCAGGCATTTCCTGTACGGTTAGGTAAAGTGACTCCGGTTGCAGCTGGCTCATTTCCCTTAACTCGTCATCATGCTAACAGCTATGTGCGTGAAGGATTGGTGTTGTTGGGTGATGCTGCTCATACAATTAATCCGCTGGCTGGGCAAGGGGTAAATCTTGGTTATCGTGATGTGAATACTTTGATTAATATTTTGGTGAAGGCCAGAGAATTAACAGAGCAATGGGATTCATTGGAAGTTCTGATGCGTTACCAACGTTGCAGAATGCCGGATAACCTGATGATGCAATCTGGAATGGATCTATTTTACACCGTGTTCAGTAGTGAATTACCAGGGCTGAAAGTAGCACGTAATCTGGCACTGATGGCAGCTCAACGAGCTGGCGTAATGAAAAAATCGGTGCTTAAGTATGCGTTAGGGTTATAACGTATAGATTGGTAGTGAAAATCACAAGCACGTCGTAAATCTATTTATGGCGTGAAAGGTTCACTTTTCTTTAGATAAAGCTAATTGGCAAGTTAAGAAAGAAGAGATAGGGCGGACTAAAAAGCAGAAAAACAAAACCACCTCTCGGTGGGTGGCATTCTGCATCAAAGAACATTCTTACTATATATTCTTTTTCAACGCATCACTTCACGTAACACATTGATAAATATGGCTGGGGTACCAGGATTTGAACCTGGGAATGCCGGAATCAGAATCCGGTGCCTTACCGCTTGGCGATACCCCAATTGAATGGTGGCTACGACGGGAATCGAACCTGTGACCCCAGCATTATGAGTGCTGTGCTCTAACCAGCTGAGCTACGTAGCCTTTTAGTGAACGGCATTCAGTTAATGGCTGGGGTACCAGGATTCGAACCTGGGTATGCCAGGATCAAAACCTGGTGCCTTACCGCTTGGCGATACCCCAACTGAAATTAGTTACTACACAACATGTCATCAGAACTATGGCTGGGGTACCAGGATTCGAACCTGGGTATGCCAGGATCAAAACCTGGTGCCTTACCGCTTGGCGATACCCCAACTGAATAATCGACAACTTGATGAATGGAATGGTGCGGGAGGCGAGACTTGAACTCGCACACCTTGCGGCGCCAGAACCTAAATCTGGTGCGTCTACCAATTTCGCCACTCCCGCAAAAGATGGTGGCTACGACGGGAATCGAACCTGTGACCCCAGCATTATGAGTGCTGTGCTCTAACCAGCTGAGCTACGTAGCCATCTTTTTTTGCATTACCTTCATCGGCGTTGCGGGGCGCATTATGCGTATATCAGCTAAATGCGTCAACTGCTTTTTTCTTGAAATCTGCTTAAGGTCGCTTGTTTGTTTGGCATATAAGCATTTTGCTGACAAAATCAACAAAAAATGACTATGATCCTTCGAGTAAGTGTTGTAATAGAACACCATTAAGCATAGCACGCTTAGTCAGAGCAAAGGCACCAATAGCAGAACAGTGAACTAATTCAGAAACAACAATCGGCAAATTTTCACGAAATTCTTTTAAAACTTGGGTGTTAATACAACTTTGAATTGCGGGTATGAGTATTTTCTGAGCTTCAGTAATTTCCCCTGCCAAGACAACCTTCTGAGGGTTAAATAAATTAATCGCGATAGAGATGGCTTTGCCAAGATAGTGACCGACATTTTTTATCACTTCAGAGGCTAACGGGTCATTTTGATTAGCGGCCTGACAAATGGCTCTGATATTGCAGTTATTTAATGTTAGCTGGCTTGGGAAACCTTGTTTTAGTTGATGCTGAACTCGTGCTTCAATTGCTGAGTTAGATGCAATAGTTTCCAGACAACCAAAATTGCCACAGTGACAACGCTCACCGAGAGGATCAATTTGAATATGGCCAATTTCCCCTAAATTCCCTCTATTATTAAGTAATATCTGACTGTTTATAATTACCCCAGCACCAGTACCTCGATGGATACGTACCAGTAAAGAGTCTTCACAATCACGAGTAGCGCCGAAATAGCGTTCAGCCAGTGCTAAACTGCGGATGTCATGACCGATAAAGCAGGTGATATTGAAATGTTTTTTTAGAGTATCGACCAGAGTCCAGTTCGTCACTTTAATATGAGGCATATAACGAACGATACCTCTATTTGGGTCAACTAGTCCTGGCAGGATAACTGAAATAGCGATTAATTCGCGGACTTTGCGTTGGTTTTGTTGAATAAAATTTTCTATTGCGCTGATAAGCAGATTTTCGACTTTCTGCTGAGTGGTTTCAGGTAGTGGATAATGCTCTTCAACCAGCGCTTTGCCACTCATATCATAAAGAGCAAGAGTGGCATCGTGACGGCCAAGGCGTACACCAATAGTATGGAAATTGCGATTTTCTGTAACGATTGAAATTGCGCGGCGGCCTCCGGTAGAAGCTTGCTGCTCGACTTCTTTGATTAGGCCACGCTCAAGTAACTGACGGGTAATTTTAGTCACACTGGCTGGGGCAAGTTGACTTTGTTCTGCAATCTGAATACGAGATATTGGCCCTTGCTGATCAATCAACCGGTATACCACTGCGCCGTTGAGTTGCTTTACAAGGTCAATATTACCAATTTGTTTTTGTGTGCTGCTATGACTCATCGGTTATTTTGTCCATTAAAGATCAGTTTCTTTTCCGTTAACAATGGTTTTGCAGATTTTAAAGTCATGACTGAAAACAGTGAGGTTAGCAATCTTACCGGTTTCAATGGTACCAATATATTTATCAACACCAATTGCGCGGGCAGGGTAGAGTGTTGCCATCCTCAGAGCTTCATCCAGAGCAATACCAACGTGTTCAACACTATTTTTAACGGCGTCTATCATAGTAATAGATGAACCGCTTAAAGTGCCGTTTTCATCGACACATAATCCGTCCCGATAATATATGGTTTTACCGGCAAAGGTGAAGTGCCCCATTTTATTGGTGGAAACATTCAGCCCGGCAGGAAGTATGGCATCTGTGACCAGAATTAATTTATCTTTTTTTAGATGCTTGGCATTACGGATGTTTGGCCATAAGACATGCAAACCATCGGGAATAATACTTGCGTAAATTTCTGGTGTATCAAAGATAGCACCAATCAGGCCAGGTTGGCGGCCAGAAATATAGGGCATTGCGTTATAGAGATGGGTTGAGATGGTAATTCCATTCTGGAATCCTTGCCGGGCCTCTTCATAACTGGCATTTGAATGACCAGCAGAAATCACAATACCTGCTTCTACTAATTGCTGAATATATTTTTGCTCAACCATTTCTGGTGCGAGGGTCAATTTAGTGATGACATCAGCGTTATCGCACAAGAAATTTATCATTTCAGGTGTAGGCTTACGAATGAGTTCTGGATTGTGAGTCCCTTTTTTTATCGGATTAAGGTAAGGGCCTTCCAGATGCAGCCCCAATGCTTGATACTGATGTTTAGCCAGATAAGAGCGCATGGCTTCGACAGCGGCGATCATCAGTTCATCGGTGCTTGTAATGAGTGTTGGTAAGTAGCTGGTGCAGCCTGAGCGTTCATTGGCTTTTTGCATGATATCCAATGTTTTTTCTGAAATATCTTCTAGCCGGTCATTGAACTGAACACCCCCGCAACCATTAACTTGCAGGTCAATAAAACCGGGGGAAAGGATTGCGCCATGCAGATCGCATTTTTCAATATTTTCGGGTAACACTTCTGTTGGGCAAACTTGTTTAATTAAGTCGCCTGTAATTATAACTGCATGATTATCCAGTCTATTATGACCAGTATATATAATGCAGTTGGTTAAAGCATACATTTTAGCCTCCTATGGAATCGGGAGATGATTAATGATTGAGAATGTAAATTGAGATTGCTATGTAATCAGCCTAAATGGGTTTTAGGCTGATGTAGATTCTTATTTTTTGCTGGCAAATTTGCCGATAATATCTGCTTCTAATTGATGGAAATATTTGACTGTTTTTACTTTCAATTCCATGGTCGCGGGTTCATCACAGACAATGATGGATTTAGGATGCATTTGCAGGCAGCTTACCGTCCACATATGGTTGATATTACCTTCAATTGCAGCCTGAATTGCCTGTGCTTTATTTAGACCCGTTGCCAGGATCATAATTTCTTTTGCATCCATTAGTGTGCCTACTCCTACCGTCAGGGCATATTTAGGTACCTGATTAATATCATTACCAAAGAAACGGGAGTTGGCAGTGCGGGTTTCTACTGTGAGTGTTTTAATGCGAGTACGTGAAGTTAAGGATGATGCGGGTTCATTGAAAGCAATATGACCGTCATTACCGACGCCTCCCATAAACAGATGAATTTGACCATAAGACTTAATTTTGTCTTCATAACGTTGGCATTCTGCATCAACATCAGGTGCATTGCCGTTGAGTAAATTTATATTTTCTTTTTGTATATCAATGTGATCAAAGAAATTTTGATGCATAAAACTGTAATAGCTTTGCGGGTGATCTTCAGCAATACCTACATATTCATCCATATTGAATGTGACGACATATTTAAAACTGACCTCTCCTGCTTTGTGCAGAGCAATCAATTCCTTATAAGTTGCCAGGGGAGTGCTGCCAGTTGGCAGGCCCAAGATAAAAGGATGTTCTGCGGTTGGGTTAAATGCATTGATTTTGCTAACGATATAGTGTGCAGCCCATTTACCAACATCACTTGCATTCGTTAGGGGGATTAGTCTCATAAATACCTCTTAGAAATCATCGTGATTAAATATTTAGCGTTATACATTATTCAGTTAGTTAATCTTCTATATACAAGATATTAAACCATTTTCAGTAACAGAGACACTATGCGGAGTAAGATATTTTTCATAATAAAATAAGATTTGTGTGTTAGCGAGCATTTTGACCATATTTATGGATAATATAGTGACTATCATCACATTTTGTTATTAATTAATTTGCGACGAAAAATAAATCTCCTACACTGAAAATTGTAGAATAAATATTCTTATTGATTAATTTTATAAGCGGTAAAAAAACTCCAATAATTGAAGATAATAAGGGGGAGTAATGTGAACATTCTGAATTATTTGCAAAGGGTGGGCCGGGCATTGATGGTGCCGGTTGCTACATTACCTGCTGCTGCAATACTAATGGGGATAGGTTACTGGATCGACCCGCTAGGGTGGGGAGCTGATAATGCATTGGCGGCTTTGCTGATTAAATCGGGTGAAGCCATTATTAAGAATATGCCATCGTTGTTTGCTATTGGTGTCGCTTATGGTATGTCCAAAGACAAGGATGGTGCGGCAGCCCTGACAGGTTTTGTCGGTTTTTTAGTGTTAACTACGCTTTGTTCTCCGGCAGCGGTATCTCTGATCTTGGGTATTCCGATTGACGATGTACCAAAAGCCTTTAGTAAAATTGATAACCAATTTGTTGGCATTTTGGTTGGTGTGATATCTGCTGAGTTGTATAACCGCTTTAGTAGTGTTGAACTGCCGAAAGCGTTGTCATTCTTCAGTGGCCGCCGTTTGGTCCCGATCCTTACCTCTTTCCTAATGATTTTGGTTGCTTTTATCCTGATGTATGTATGGCCGGTGGTTTATAATGCATTGGTAACTTTTGGCGAAAGTATTAAAGATCTCGGTGCTACAGGTGCTGGTATCTATGCCTTCTTCAACCGTTTGCTTATTCCTGTTGGCCTGCATCATGCACTGAACTCTGTATTCTGGTTTGATGTTGCTGGTATTAACGATATTCCTAACTTCCTTGGTGGTCAGAAATCCATTGTAGATGGCTCTGCAATTGTGGGTATTACTGGTCGTTATCAGGCTGGTTTCTTCCCCGTTATGATGTTTGGTTTGCCTGGTGCTGCATTAGCGATGTATCACTGTGCACGTCCTGAAAATAGAGTCAAAGTTGCTGGTATTATGATAGCGGGTTCATTTGCTGCGTTTTTCACGGGTATTACTGAACCTTTGGAATTCGCTTTCATGTTTGTTGCCCCGGTGCTTTATGTGTTGCATGCGATCTTGACAGGTATTTCTGTGTTTATCGCAGCGACGATGCAGTGGATTGCTGGTTTTGGTTTCAGTGCTGGTTTAGTGGATATGGTGCTATCTTCCCGTAACCCACTAGCGACACATTGGTACATGCTGATCCCGCAAGGTTTGGTTTTCTTCTTCCTGTACTATTCTGTATTTAGATTTACTATTAAGAAATTCAACCTGATGACTCCAGGTCGTGAACTGGCCGCCGATGGTGAAACAGATGGCTATGATGTTGATGTGAACGAAAATGGTAAAGTAGCAGCGGGTGATATCCATAAGGAAGCTCATCAATATGTTGCAGCAATTGGTGGTTCAGATAATTTGGTGGGTATCGATGCTTGTATTACTCGTTTACGTCTATCTGTAAAAAATGCTGATCAAGTCAATGACAGTTTGGTCAAACACCTTGGTGCTTCCGGTATTATTCGTCTGAATAAACAAAGTGTACAAATTATTGTTGGTACTCGAGCAGAATTGATTGCTAGTGCCATGCGTGATGTTTTGGCAAAGGGGCCGATAGCGGCTGTGACTGAAAATCATCAACCTGAGGCAATATTAAAAAAGAAGAAAGTTGAAAATAAAGGTGAGGTTTTCCTAACTCTGGTTGCGCCAGTCAGTGGTCAGCTAATTGATTTGAAAGAAGTTCCTGATGAAGCTTTTTCTAGCAAAATTGTCGGTGATGGAATTGCTATCAAGCCAACATCGAATATTGTGCTTGCACCAGTGTCTGGCACGATTGTGAAAATTTTCGATACCAATCATGCTTTCTGTATTGAAACTGAGGAAGGTGTGGAATTGATTGTCCATTTGGGTATTGATACGATTTCTCTAAATGGTAAAGGTTTTAAACGATTGGTGAATGAAGGCGCAATCGTGAAAGTTGGGGAGCCTGTACTGAATTTGGATCTTGATTATCTGAATGCTAATGCTAAATCTATGATTAGTCCGGTTATTGTCAGTAATATTGGTGATTATATCGGTGTTAATATTCTGGCAAAAGGTCCGGTAGAAGCTGGAAAGACAAAGTTGTTTGATATACTGAGATAAACAACAAATAGATTTTTAAGCGTTATTAAAAAACTTTCAATAAAGTGAATAATGGGGAGAGTTCCAATCTTCCCATTTTTCGTTTCAATTTTGCTCTGAATCGCGATTTTGCATGAACAAACGGTTGTTTCTCATCACTGCTTGTTGGATTATAGGCGGTTATGTGACGTGTTTTTGGCATTATTGAGGTAAAAACAATGAGTGAGGCAGATGCCCGCCCGACGAACTTTATTCGTCAGATTATTGACGAAGATTTGGCAATTGGTAAACATACATCCGTACATACCCGTTTCCCCCCTGAGCCAAATGGCTATCTGCATATTGGTCATGCGAAATCTATCTGTCTGAACTTTGGCATTGCAAAGGATTACCAGGGGCAGTGCAATTTGCGTTTTGACGATACCAACCCAGTTAAAGAAGATGTTGAGTATGTCGATTCTATTAAAAATGACGTTCAGTGGTTAGGTTTTGAGTGGAGTGGTGATATTCGTTACTCTTCCAATTATTTTGATACGTTGTATCAGTATGCGATTGAATTGATCAATAAAGGTCTGGCTTATGTTGATGAATTGAGTCCGGAAGATATCCGTGAATATCGTGGTACGTTGAAAGAGCCAGGTAAAAACAGCCCGTATCGTGACCGCAGTATTGAAGAAAATCTGGCTCTGTTTGAAAAAATGCGCGCCGGTGAGTTTGGCGAAGGCAAAGCTTGCTTACGTGCCAAAATTGACATGGCGTCACCCTTTATTGTGATGCGTGATCCGGTTCTGTATCGTATTAAATTTGCAGAGCATCATCAGTCCGGTAATAAATGGTGCATCTATCCGATGTATGATTTTACTCACTGTATTTCTGATGCGCTGGAAGGTATTACACATTCGCTGTGTACGCTGGAATTTCAGGATAACCGTCGCCTGTACGATTGGGTGCTGGATAATATCACAATTGATTGTCATCCGCGTCAGTATGAATTCTCGCGTCTGAATCTTGAATACACTGTTATGTCCAAGCGTAAATTGAATCTGCTGGTGACTGACAAGATTGTTGAAGGTTGGGATGACCCACGTATGCCAACTATCTCAGGATTGCGTCGTCGTGGTTATACGGCTTCTTCCATTCGTGAATTCTGCCGTCGTATCGGTGTCACCAAGCAGGACAATAATGTGGAAATGGCCGCATTGGAATCCTGTATTCGGGATGATCTGAATGAAAATGCACCTCGCGCTATGGCTGTTCTCGATCCAGTTAAATTGGTGATCGAAAATAGGCCAGAAGGAGGGCAGATTCTGAGTATGCCTAATCATCCGAATAAACCAGAGATGGGTAGCCGTGAAGTGCCATTTAGCAGTGAGATCTATATTGATCGGGCAGATTTCCGTGAAGAAGCGAATCGTCAATATAAGCGTTTGGTATTAGGTAAAGAAGTTCGTTTGCGTAATGCCTATATCATCAAAGCAGAACGTGTTGAAAAAGATGCCGACGGCAATATCACGACAATCTATTGCAGTTACGATGAGCAGACTTTGAATAAAGACCCGGCAGACGGACGTAAAGTGAAAGGTGTTATTCATTGGGTTAGTGCTACTCATGCTGTTCCTGCTGAATTCCGCTTGTATGATCGTCTGTTCAGTGTGCCAAACCCAGGCGCAGAAGATGATTTTCTGGCGGCTATTAACCCTGAATCGCTGGTAATTCGTCAGGGATTTGTGGAGCCAGGTTTAGCTGATGCCAGGTCAGAAGAGACTTATCAGTTTGAGCGTGAAGGTTATTTCTGTGCTGATAGCGGCCACTCTAGTGCAGAACATTTGGTATTTAACCGTACCGTTGGCCTGCGTGATACTTGGGCAAAAATTTCTCAGGATTAATTAGATTCTGGTGTATTTAAAAAGCGTGACAATTTAATTGTTACGCTTTTTTATTTTATAAATTTTATCTTATTCTTGATTTTATAGTTTATTATCCATCATTATAATAGATTAAATAAGTTGAAGTTAATGAATTTTTGCTAAAAAATTATCATTGATAAATAATTATTAATTTATTTTTGTTGGAAAGTATTTATATTGAAAAAGCTATTTTTTAATGTGGTTGTTATATTATTAAATTTTCCGTGTTGTATGATTTTTTATTTTAATATCAATTTCATATATAGTTTTAATTGTGTTTTTATTAATGTGTTCTTTGTCATGTTATGCAAAAAAAAACATTTTTTATTATTGATAATTCATGATGAGAAAAATAATCTGTATATATGTTTATTAAATAGTTTTAAGTTTTTTTCAGTTGGGATTTTATTTCACATTTTTTTGCATGATTGGTTTTATACCCAATAGATTTCAAATTGCAGCGCGGCGGCAAGGGAGCGAATCCCCGAGAGCATAGATAACTATGTGACCGGGGTGAGTGAGTGCAGCCAACAAAGCAGCAACTTGAAAGATGAAGGGTATAGTTAAAAAGGAATTAATTTTATGGTCAAGTATGGTGTCTAAATTGGATTACGCTATGCATGACAATCACATGGATATTTCCAGATTGTGATAGTGGTTTCAGCAATATTTTCCGAATGAAAGAGAGATTCAATTCAACATCATCATGCCATTTACTATCTTCTAATAGGGTCCCTTGTCGCTGCTTTAGCGTTTCTGGGCGGTGGCTTACCTTACACAACTTTTGCGTTTGAAAGAGGTAACAATGAAGAAATTTAAATTGCGTACACTAGCAGCATTAACTGCAACTGTTGGACTTATGGGGTCTGCATATGCCACGGATGCAGCGCAGCAGTTGGTTGATTCACTGAGTCAATTAAAAGTTAATTATAAGGTTATTGATAATCAGGCAGGAAGTCATGGTGTTAATTGTGCTGTACTGGGGGCAGATTGGGCCGCTTGTAACCGAGTAGATATTACTTTAACAAATGGTAATCAGGCGATTAACTCTTCTGACTGGGCGATTTATTTCCATAGTATTCGCCAGGTTCTGGACGTAGATAATGAGCAGTTCAAAATCACGCGCATCACTGGTGACTTACATAAACTGGAACCAACTGAGAAATTCACCGGTATTAAAGCTAATCAGCAGATAAAACTGCCTATTACTGGAGAATACTGGCAAATTTATAGCACTGATTTTCTGCCCCGTTGGTATGCAACGTCAGGTGATGCAAAACCTAAAGTACTTGTTAATACGGATACGGAAGATTTGAGAGAATTTTTATCTGCTTTCACTGGTGATCAGTGGAAACGTATAAAAACAGATAACAATATTCTGATGACCCCTGAGAATCGTTATGCCAAGAATTTACAGGTCCAAAAAATAGGATCAGAAAATCTGCGTGGGCAAATTATTCCGACACCAAGAGAGATTCAAATTTATGCACAGGATGCCGATTTATCGAGAGGTGTCAGGCTGGAACTAGGTGGTTTGAATGACGAGGCGGTTATTCTTGTCAGAAAACGTTTTACTGATCAGGGAATTAAATTAGAGAATGGTGGCTATCTGGTTGCGACGCAGATTGTTTCTTCAGATTTTACTGACGATTGGAAGGTTAAAGGTGCTTACCGACTGAATGTTACCCAGAATGGCGCCCAGATTGTTGCTTTTGACCAATCTGGTGTGTTTTACGGTCTTCAGTCTTTGTTGTCATTGATTCCTACTGATGATAGCAGGAAGATTGCGACTCTGACGGTAAAAGATGCTCCACGTTTTGAGTATCGTGGTGCTCTCTTGGATGTGGGACGTAATTTCCACAGTAAGCAGGCTGTTTTGCGTTTACTTGACCAAATGGCAAGTTACAAGCTGAATAAATTCCATTTCCATCTGTCTGATGATGAAGGCTGGCGTCTTGAAATCCCAGGATTGCCAGAGTTGACAGAAGTGGGTAGTCAGCGTTGTCATGATTTGAGTGAAACCAAATGCTTGTTACCACAACTGGGTTCTGGCCCTGATAACAACAACATGGGTAGCGGATTCTTCAGTCGTCAGGACTACATTGATATTCTGAAATATGCCAAAGCCCGTTATATTGAAGTTATTCCTGAAATTGATATGCCGGCTCATGCCCGTGCCGCAGTGGTTTCTATGGAAGCTCGCTATAACAAGTTGATGGCTCAGGGGAATGTAAAAGGGGCGAATGAATATCGCTTGCTGGACCCAACTGATACGACCCGGGCAACATCCGTTCAACTCTATGATCGTCGTAGTTATTTAAACCCATGTATGGATTCTTCAAAACGATTTGTTGAGAAAATCATTAGTGAAGTTGCTGCTATGCATAGAACAGCTGGCTTACCATTGGAAACCTGGCATTTCGGCGGTGATGAAGCGAAGAATATCCGTTTGGGAGATGGTTTTCAGGATAAAAATGGTCCTATAGAACCGGGTAAAGGTATCATCGATAAGAGTATAGAAGATAAGCCATGGGCTAAATCTCAAGTTTGCCAGAAGATGGTAGAACAAGGCATTGTGAAAGATGTTGAGCATCTTGCTAGTTATTTCGCAATTGAAGTAAGTAAGATTGTGAATGCCAATGGTATCGACAGGATGCAGGCGTGGCAGGATGGATTAAAGCATGCTACTAGCGTTAAAGATTTTGCAACCAAACGCGTTGGTGTAAATTTCTGGGATGCTCTCTACTGGGGTGGTTTTGATTCAATCAATGATTGGGCGAATAAAGGATATGAAGTGATCGTATCCAACCCAGATTATGTCTATTTGGATATGCCATATGAAGTGCATCCGCAGGAGCGGGGATATTATTGGGCCACCCGTTTTAATGATGAAGCCAAGATTTTTAGTTTTGCGCCAAATAATATGCCGCAAAATGCTGAAACTTCCGTTGACCGTGATGGTAATGTCTTTAGTGCGAAAAGTGATAAACCATGGCCGGGCGCTTATGGGCTTTCAGGTCAGGGATGGAGTGAAACAGTCCGAACTGATGAGCAGATGGAATATATGCTTTTTCCGCGTTTGTTACCGCTGGCAGAGCGGGCGTGGCACCGTGCTGGTTGGGAACAAGATTATGTTCCAGGCAAGGAATATAAGAAAGGTGAAACATATAGAGTCGATATTGATGCACTTAACCGTGACTGGACACGGTTCGCTAACCTGATAGGGCAACGCGAACTTGTCAAACTGGATAGAGCAGGTATTGCTTACCGCTTACCGGTTCCAGGGGCCAAAGTAAAATACGGTGTTCTGAGGGCCAATATTGCTCTGCCGGGGCTGGTAATCCAGTATTCAACTGATGGCGGTAATAGTTGGAAAATTTATGACAATCATAAACGCCCGAAGGTGAAAGGTGATGTGTTAATCCGTTCTGTTAGCCCAGATGGTAAACGTTACAGCCGGATTGATAATGTAAAGGCATGATTATGTGATATCAAGTAAGAAGGGAACCCTGATGGGTTCCTTTCTATGATAAAAGTTAGCGGATCAGGAGTGAATTACTTCTCGTCATGTGCACTACTATCTTCGCGGCAATTACCAGCAGAACAGTGACCATATAGGTAAAGGCTGTGGTTTGAGAGTTTAATCCCATAACGTTCAGCAATATTCTTCTGGCGTTTTTCGATATATTTGTCACTGAATTCAATGACTCTACCACAATCCAAGCAGATTAAATGGTCGTGATGATGTTGTTGAGTGAGTTCAAAAACCGATTTGCCACCTTCGAAATTATGACGGGTGACAATCCCGGCGTCATCAAACTGATTCAACACGCGATAGACAGTAGCAAGGCCAATCTCTTCACTGTTATCAATCAGTTTCTTGTAGAGATCTTCCGCACTGACGTGGTGGTATTCAGGATCTTGTAATACTTCCAGTATTTTCAGACGAGGAAGTGTTACTTTAAGTCCAGCATCTTTTAATGCCTTATTGTTGTCGGTCATGCGGATTCAGTCCTGTTACTCAGTAAAGTGAAAGTAGCGATACTTCAAAAAGTACCAGTTAGTTATCAGATTATGATTATAGGCATGGCTAATGAAAATGAAAACCACGTTAACCATAACTATCATTACACATTTTGCCAGAATAATCATTTGTAAAACGCTGGAATAGCTTTACCGTCTATACCCTTCATCTTTCAAGATGCTGCTTTGTTGGATGCGTTCACTTGCCGCCGCCCTGCAACTTGAAATCTATTGGGTCTATTCTATTCGGTCATTTTATTTGCCATTCTTCATCATAAAAAGCGAATCTGGGCAGTGTTGTGTTCTGGCAAAAGCGATAGCTTTTGATAGAACTGCACGCGGCTCGCAGGGTGAGAAAAGCAATGTGCCCCAATACGCGTGTACACTCCAAATTTTGCACGCTGTCCGTGTTCACCATTGATAAGAATGGTTAGCACCAATAAACGCCTACTGAGGTAGGCGATTATTCTCCAAGAATTTCTGACAAACTCATCTCTTCACGGATCTGTTTGGTCCAGGAATTGACTCGTTCGTCTGTTAACTCTGGTTGGCGGTCTTCATCGATAGCAAGTCCGATGAAGTGGTTATCATCAGCCAGACCTTTTGATTCCTCGAAGTGATAACCTTCGGTTGGCCAGTGACCGACGATGATGGCTCCGCGAGGTTCAATAATGTCACGGATAGTTCCCATGGCATCACAGAAATACTCTGCGTAATCCTCTTGATCACCACAACCAAAAAGGGCGACCAATTTCCCGTCAAAATTGATCTCTTCCAGAGTCGGGAAGAAATCATCCCAGTCACACTGTGCTTCACCGTAGTACCAGGTAGGGATGCCTAGCAGCAGAATATCGAACTGTTCGATATCTTCTTTGCTGCTTTTGGCAATATCATGGACTTCAGCAACGTCAGAACCCAGAATTTTCTGGATCTTTTTGGCAATATTTTCTGTATTGCCAGTATCGCTGCCAAAGAATATACCTATAATTGCCATGAAATGATATAACCTCTTGTTTTATCTGTGTATTTCTGTTTGAGATATACGTATATAAAATGTCGAAATCAGCAGAAAGTTTCTGATTGCATTAATAAAAAAATAAAGCCCTATTTTGACCAAACAGCAAGGACAATTCTGTCAAATTTGTGTGGTGCTGTGCTTTCAATACTATGATGCAGTGATGTCACTTTCTGCTAGCTGGGCTAGCAGAATTTGCTCAATGAGTTCACTGCGGCTGATATTGCGTTGTTGTGCAAGAAAGTTCAGTGCATCTACTGCGTCAGCATTTATTTTCAGCTCCACACGACGCAAGCCTCGTACCTTATCACGGCGAAGCTGATTACGTTTATTGACTTTAAGCTGTTCATCCCTGGAAAGTGGGTTGGTTTTTGGGCGCCCCGGTCTGCGTTCATTTGCGAACAAATCCAGAGTGGTGCGGTCCATTTGTTCTTTTGCCATAAATTCAATTAATAAAGGGCGTATACCATAAAATATAGCACGCCATGATACCCCAGCTTCCAATGTATCGCTACTGCCTGACAAAGATAAAAAGCAGTGTAATTGTTTATCTGCAAAAGATTGTCAATGAGTACCCGCTTTAGCGGTACTGGTATTTTCTACGGTATTCTATCGGTGTTAACCCATTAAGTTTCTTAAATAACTCTCTAAAATAGCGAGTATCTTCATAGCCAACTTCATGACTAATCTCTTCTATGGTTTTATTTGATTTTTCTAACCGGCATTTCGCCAGAGATAACCGGATTTGCTGGATATATTGAATCGGTGTCTGGCCGGTCGCGGTTTTAAAACGTCGCTTCATTTGCCTTTCGCACAGGTGAATTTTGTTTGCTAAATCGCCAACAGATAATATGTCTGATGGGGAGGAATGCATCCAATCCTGTAGCTTGTGGATTAGCGTGTCTGAATGTTGGCGGTAGGGTACAAAACTTGCCAGAGTATGTGGAGGAGCGCCTTCCATATCACCAAATATTAGTTGGCTACAGGTTTCTCTGGTATTTTGACCATATATCTGCTCGACAATGTGCATCATTACATCATTGTATTCATAGGTACCGGAAGTACAGAAAATATTGTTATCGCTGGTGACTTTTATTTCCGAATGTAACTGCACTTGCGGAAACATATCCTTAAATAAGTTGGTAAGCAGCCAGTGTGTGGTGGCTTTGCGATTATTGAGCAAATTAGCTTTAGCCAGGACAAAGGAGCCAGAGCAAATAGAAACAATAGGAATATTTTTTTCTTCCATCATTTGAAGCCAATCTAAGGTTTCCTGGGTACAAGAATCCAAGTTGTTGTAGGGGATTCCAATTGAACCAACGAGCACAATATCTGTTTGTTTAATTTCTCCGATAAGTTTATTGGGTTTTAACCGTACTCCTCCCAGCCCAACAGCATCTTGATTATCCGGTGTGACGATATTTATTTCTGGCTCTGGTGCTCCGGCTAAATGAGCGGCAGTGGTTAGGATTTCTATCGGGCCGGTAATAGAAGTCAGAGATCCTCCTGAAAATACTAAAGCGCTTAAAGAAACTGGATTCCTGTCCATAAGAATTCTCCAACTTAAAAATTAAGAGGTATAAAGGTATTTGATTTACCTAATATATTAATAACTGACTGTTACAATTTAAATAATTTAGTTACATTCTATTGTTTTTTGAAACAAATAGTATAGAAATAGATACAGTTTGGGCCAAAATTCATCTATACCCGTCATCTTTCAAGTTGCTTCTTTGTTGGCTGCACTCACTCACCCCGGTCACATAGTTATCTATGCTCTCGGGGATTCGTTCCCTTGCCGCCGCGATGCATCTTGAAATCCATAGGGTATATTTCTTGTTGGAAATTAAGCTGGATTGTTACAACTTAGCTTTTGCCAACTTGCTGATTCCATAAATGAGCGTATAAACCTCCTTGCTGAAGCAGTTGGTCATGTGAAGCAAATTCGACGATTTGTCCCTGATCTAACACACAAATTTTATCGGCATGGCGAATGGTATTGAGTCTGTGAGCTATGCTAATGACTGTTCTATTGCGGCATATTTCATCCATATTTGCCATGATTGCCGCTTCGGATTCATAGTCTAGTGCGGAGGTAGCTTCATCGAGGATCAGAATAGTTGGGTTGACGAGAAGTGCCCTTGCCAATGCGATTCTCTGTCTTTGACCGCCAGAGAGATTTGAACCCTTTTCTCCGACTGGATGTGCAAAACCGTGAGGAAGAGATTGAATAAATTCAATAGCACCGGATAACTCAGCTGCTCGATAGACTTCTTCATCGGTTGCGTTGGGTTTACATAGCCGGATGTTATCGGTGATGCTACCGGAAAACAAAATACTTTCCTGGAGTACAACACTCATATTGCGGCGTAAAGAGACGGGATCAGCAATGGCTAAATCCATACCATCGACCAGAACTTGCCCATGTTGAGGTACATAGAGTCTTTGTAACAAACGGGTAAGAGTACTTTTACCTGAACCAGATGGCCCTGTTATACCAATAAATTCGCCGGATTTTATGGATAACGAAAGGTTTGCCAGCACTTCCGGCGTGTCATCATGATAGCGGAAACGGATATTTCTGAATTCAATCTGGCCTTCCAGCTCAGGTACGGAAGCCAGCCCCTGTTTACTGTTTTCCATCGGCTCATCAAGAATATCACCCACACGTTTCAGGGCGATTAATGTATGTTGAAAATCCTGCCAAACTTGTGCGAGCCGGAGGATAGGTTGGGTGACATGTCCGGCAAGCATATTAAAAGCAATGAGCTGCCCAGGGGTCAGTTCACCACGTAAGACTTCGGTTACTCCCCACCATAAGAGGATGGCTGCGGTAAATTTTTGGACAAAATCGATTCCCTGTCCGGCGATTAGACCACTTTTCTGTGCTGCGAAGCTTTTCGTTAACTGTTGGCTGAGAATGCGTTGCCACTGATGTAAAAAACGGTTTTCAGTGGCGGTTGTTTTAATGGTTTCAATCCCTGTGACGGCTTCAGTCAGAAAACTTGTTGCATTGGCATCACTTTCATATTCTGCTTCTACCTTGCGACGAATAACCGGTCCGGCAATTATCCAGAGTACGAAATAAACGAAGAGTGAACCAATGACAATCCAGGTCAGTATCCAGGCATAATAAAACATAATGCCAATAAACATGATGACAAAGATGAGATCCAGTAACAGCATCAAAGTAGAACCGGTCAAGAACTGGCGGATTTGTGACATTTCTCTGACTCTGGCAATGATCTGCCCTGTTTGTCGTTGTTTAAAATATTGCAACGGTAAACCTGTCAGATGACGATATAATCTCCCGGATAGTTCAGAATTTATCTGGCTTGCCATATGCCCAAAGACAGTATTGCGCATAAAGCTATATAAAGGTTCTGCAAGGGCAATGGCGAGCATAGCCATACCTAATACATGAAGACTGGATAAACTTCGTCCTACCAACACCTTATCGATGATGTTCTCAAACAGAATTGGGCTGATCAGTGCAAAGAGTTGAAGAACAATAGCAAATAAAAACAGATCTCTTATTTGATTTTTCTGCCGGAAAATTGAGGGATAAAACCAATTCAAGCTGAATTTGATATGCTTTTTAATTAATTCCTGATCTGCGATCAAAAGAATTTTATATAAATTTTCTTTGGTATCATCGGGTAAAGAGAGTAACCGTATTTGCTCAGTAACAGGATCGAGAACTGTCATATTGGCGTTATTGATTTCAATAAGCACCCACCACTGTTGCTCCAGTTCGATCAATGCGGGTAAGGGCAAAGTTGGTCCGGTATTGGCAGTTAAGCGTTCAATTTTACTGTGCAGTCCGATGGTGTCGGCGGCTTCACGTAGTTGTAAATCACTCAGATAGAGAGAATCAAAACCAAGGCTGTGTTGAAGTTGATCGACTGTGGCTGATTTATGAAATTGTTTCCCCACATAGACGATGCAATCCAGCGCCTGATTATTATGGGCGTAATCGTTGGAACTGGTAGTAGAAGATAGCAATACGTTCACGATTATTTCTCCCTCAATGCTTCAGACTGATACTCTCTGATAGGACTCAGGAGATAATCGATAACGCGGCGTTGATCAGTTTTGATTTCTGCGACAATTGACATACCCGGGGTAATTTCAACACTGGTATTGTCTATGACAATATGACTACTTTTAAGGCTTACCTGAGCAGGAAAGACCAGCCCTAATTGTTCATCAGTGGTTGAATCTCTGGAGATGCTCATCAGTTCACCGTCGATAGTGCCATAACGTGTGTAGGGGAAGGCGTCTACCTTAACGGTGACCTGCTGTCCGGGATAAACAAACCCAGCATCTTTGTTTAAAATTTGCACTTCTGCCAGTTGTACATCGTCATCAGGTACAATTACCATTAAGTTTTGTGCCGGTTGCAGTACCGCACCTAAGGTATGCACACTGAGTTGTTGCACAGTTCCTGTGACAGGGGAGCGAATGACTTCGAGTTGTTCCCGTACCTGAGCTTTTGAAAGTTCTTGTTCTAAGACGACCAATTGAACTTCGGCCTGTTTTCTTTTATCAAACCATTCGCGTTCTTTTTGTGTTTTCAGGCTGTTTAGTCGTTTTTCAAGGTTAATATATTGTGATTGCAGAACATTAAGTTCGGCACTTTGCTGAGCAATCAGACGTTCTGTTTCCAGGAACTCTTTTTCCTGTTCAAGATATTCAACTTTACTGATCACTTGTTTCTCACTTAAGGTTTGGCGTGCCTTTAAACGCTGGCTAATATTCTGCCTAAGCTTAGTGAGCGCATTAATGTCACTTTTTCGTGCTTGTTGAGAAGCGAGATTGACGTTCATCTCTGCTTTCAGATTTGTTATGCCCGCTTCATATTCTCTTTTCTCACGGGAATAGTTTTCAATAATTTGTGTTTGTTGAGATATTGGCAATGTTTGAAACAGTTCCTGTTCTGCTGGTTCTTGTTCCTCAGTCAAAGCTTGATAACGAATCTTTTCATGGACTTGATATTCAATCTGCTTGAGTAATCTGGCGATATCTTGATTAACGCCAAGTGTATCTAATGTCAGGAGTGGTGTATCTTTAATCACCTGCTGTCCGTTCTGAACATGGATAGCTGTCACTCGGCTTTGTTCATACGCTTGAATTATCTGAGAGCGACCGGAGACAATCAGGCGGCCAGTTGCTGTTGCCTGAACATCCAATTTACCCAGATATGCCCAGAGCAGCGCTATGATGATGCCTACACTAAGCATGATTGCGGTGTAGCGGGCAAAAGGTGAAGGAGGACGCTGAGATAATGCTAAATGTGTTGGCAAGAAATCATAGTGCTGTGGGCAAAAGCCCAACCGGGTTTTAATTTTATCCTTAAACGCCTTAAGCATGATAAGGCACCTCCTGTTTCAATTCCTGTTGCAGTTGCCAGAGCTTCCGGTACTGCTTGCCGTGCTTAAGTAGTTGCTCATGCGAGCCTTGTTCAATAATTTCCCCCTGATTAAGAACAATGATGCGATCACAATGACGCACAGTTGAAAGCCGATGTGCGATAGTGATGACGGTTCTGCTCTGTGCAATTTCTGCCATATTTGATTGAATGAGTGATTGTGACTCATCATCAAGCGCACTGGTTGCTTCATCGAGAATGAGAATTTTGGAGCCTGCAAGTATGGTCCGAGCAATGGCAAGCCTCTGACGCTGACCGCCGGATAGAGATTGCCCTCCTTCTGCTATGATTGTGTCATATCCCATCGGCAGTCTGAGAATGAATTCATGAGCGCCCGCTAGTTTGGCGACTTTAATCACTGATTCCAGGCTGGCATCGGGTTTTGATTGAGCAATATTTTCATATACTGTTTTGTTAAATAAGAAATTTTCTTGCAGAACCACTCCAACTTGTTGCCTGAGTGTTTCGATACCTATATTTTGCAATGGAATTCCATCTAAGGTGATCGCGCCTGTTTCCGGTGAGTAAAGGCGGAGTAATAAACGTGCTAACGTGCTTTTGCCTGAGCCGGAAGTGCCTACGATACCAATGGTTTCTCCAGCGCTTATATCAAGATTAAATCCTTTAATGGTGGGAGGAATATCGGGTTGATAACGAAAGACAACATTGTTAAATGAGACCGCCCCTTGCAGAGTGATGGGCTGTTGGCCGGATTGCTGCTCGGTTGGTAGGTTTAACATATCGCCTAATTTATCTACGGCTACCCGCGTTCTGATAAATTGCCCCCAAAGCTCTACCAGCCTGGCTAATGGTTGGGAAGTATGGTTTACCATCATATTAAAAGCGATTAACTGACCAATGGTCATTTGTAGTGATAAAACTTCTGATGCACCTAACCAGAGAATCGCGGCATTGGTAACTTTTTGCAGTAGCATAACAATATGGTTTGAACGATTACCAAGTTGCTGTACTGCATAACTGGTATTAATCATCTTCTCAGTTTGGCTATCCCAGCGGCGAACAAATCTCGGTTCTACTGCCAGGCTTTTAAGGGTTTCGGAACCGGAAACGGTTTCCGTCAGAAAAGAAGTATTGATTGCTGCATGAGTGAATTGTTCTTCAACGGCTTTTTCCATGCGAGGCGTCAGCCACCATGCCAGAATGGCATAAAAAGGAATTGTGGCGATAAAAACCCAGGTCAGCGTGCTGGATAACAGGCTCATCACATAGATGAAAACAAACATAAACAGCACATCGACGGATAAGGTGAACATTGAACCGGTCAGAAATTCCCTGACAGTATCCAGTTCGCGCACCCGTGTGACAATTGCCCCTACCTGACGGGATTTAAAAAAGAGCAAAGGTAGCCCGAACAGATGCCGGACCAGCTTTAATCCCAGTTTGATATCGATACGGTTTGCGGTATGAGCGTATTGGTATTCGCGCAATCCCCTTAACATCACCTCTATGATTCCGGCGATAATTAAGCCAAAGATTAATACATCAAGGGTCGATAACGCCTGATGGATTAATACCTTATCCATAACCACTTGAATGACTAAGGGAGAAATGAGTGCAAGAACTTGTAGTACAAAAGAAAATAGCAATATTTCACCCAAGTTTTTCTTTTGTGCCATAAACTCTGGAATAAACCAACTAATATCAAATTTTGATTGTTTTTGTTTTATCTTAATCCATTTTCCATTCCATTCTTCCGTCAGTTTTTTAGCAGACCATATTTCTGGGGTTTCTTTATTCACCTTCTGAATGAGTGAGCTTTCTTTATCCGATTTGGCTAAAACAAAAGGTAGGCCATTATTATCAAACAAGATTGCTGGTAATGGTATGTCATTGTGTTTTTTTCTTACAGACGTCTTATTTGCAAGAGATAAGTTAAATTTTTTCTCTATATCTCTTATATAAGATTGGTAACAACTCGCGTCTTTTAGATTATCAATATCAATAGTATTGTTTTTTCCATTACATATCATCAATATTAACTTTAATGATGATATGGTTAATTTTTCAATCTCATTCATGAAAAAACATCTTTAGAATTTGCATAGAGTATTAATAAAAACAGAGCATTATGTTGCCTGTTTGTTATGTTTTCATTTAATTGTCACTTTATTATCTTATATTTGTTGTTGGTAACGGTGTGTAGGTAAATAGGACTATGTATGGGGGGTAAAAAGACTTTCTGATATATAAATATTGTCTTTGAATTTTTGCTCTATATTATTTTATTTGATTCACTCATATAAAAGCATTTATAGCTAGATAACTTCATAATATCTTTGTATTTAATGCTTTCACTGTTGTACGTATTGTACAATCTTATTAATAAGTTGTTTGTTTTTTGGTAAATAAATATGTCTGAAAAATTTGTACAAACTGTCTCTAGCGTCAATTATAACAAGGGCGTTTTCTCTCTTTATTTTGTTGGTCAGGAATCCAATCGTATGGCGAATGGAGTAATGGCGGAAAATGACAATGAACTTGAATTAAAACAAGTTATTCATATGCCAGCATCGGGATTTATGTATATGGTGTCGATGGTTAAAAATATGTTGGAAGATCCACGCATGGCGGCTGAATTTGATAAATTGATAGCGGCAGGGTTTTTACCGGCGCCGCAATTGCCGGAAGAACAGATTACATCAGAAGCTGAAATTATGGTGGAAGAACCTGCGAATGCGAAGAAACGTGCAGCTAAAAACGAAAAATAACATCTGATGGTTGAATAACGCATGGCGATTATACATCAGCCAGTGAAACTGAATACCGCAGAAATACAGGCAATGATCGGAGGAGTGATGCTATTGAGCCAGCATTCTCCTCTTCATCGCAGATATTTGGTGTCTGAATGGCAGCAGCGTATTTTGCCTGCATTTGAACTCAATCAGTTTTGCTACTATGAAGATGAACATGGGCGCCCTATTGCTTTCTGTAATTGGGCTTTTTTGTCGGAACAAAATCGGGAGGAACTGCTTGCGGGAGAAAGAGAGCTTACTCATACGGATTGGCGTTCAGGTCCATATATCTTTTTTCCCGAAATGATTGCGCCTTTTGGTCATGGGCGTGAAGTTGCCAGAGATTTACGCCGCCGTGTCTTTTTGCCATGGAAAGGCCAGAAAGCTTGTACTGTCCGCGGAAAACTTGATACTCAAAATAATCGTTGTATCCGTCAGGTACAGTGGTTCTTTGTTTAATTTCAGTATTATTTAATAATAAAAAGTGGCTCATTGAAAAGTGGCTCATTTCTCTATGCAGGTTTAACTGTCTTGGTTGGGGGTGTTCAAACAGAATTTTCTTACAGAGCTATATACCCAATAGATTTCAAGATGCATCGCGACGGCAAGGGAGCGAATCCCCGGGAGCATAGATAACTATGTGACCGGGGTGAGTGAGTGCAGCCAACAAAGAAGCAACTTGAAAGATAACAGGTATAGTTGATTCGTCTGAGACTTTTCGTCTGAGATTAACCCCAGGAATAGAAAATTATCTATTAAGACGTCGAAATTAGATGAAACCAAAATGCCGATACATACAATGTGGTTTACATCATTACCCCAGATAATGAACAGTTTTGTTCCGGTGGTAGGTAATAGTAACTTTATTGGCTATTATTATTTCCTACTAAAATAGTAGGATATTATTATCTCATTTACTTATATTTTTTTAATGGTTATAATGTTCAATGTTTTAATAATGGTGGAATGAAATAATTGATTTTAATTAATGGGATTTATGTTTTAGTTTGCTCGTTACTTTATTGTATCTCCTGTTTTTTCTATATTTTCGTGGAAAAACACATCCGCGTTAAATATCTTTTTTGATTTTTTTATCTCAGCGATGTTTTTTAAAATGTGTTTATAGATGTATCAGTTTAAATTTTTTCTGGACTTGATATTTTTCTTGTTATACACGTTTTATTAATAAATTATTTTTGGGATAAAGGTGTGCCTAAGAAATTTGTGCAAATAATCTCTAATGTTAATGATAATAACGGTATCTTTTCTCTTTGTTTAATTAAACAGAGATAAAACTTTATAGAGAATAGAATGATAATAATCATGAATTAAACAAGTTTTTAAAGGATATCTAATTGATTTTTAATTATTTTTTTTGACTATTAAAAGGTCAGAGGGTTTGCCCTATTTTATACCCGTCATCTTTCATGGCTGCGTTCACTTACCCCAGTCACATAGTTATCTATGCTCCTGGGGATGCGTTCTCTTGCCGCCGCGCTGCAATTTGAAATCTATTGGGTATATAAGAAATTGAATATTCAAAGCAATCGCTACATTCGTTAGATGTATGGTTTTGGTCTTAATTTCAACGATAAATTAAAGGACGATTGATGGGGAAATCATCAAATAGAAGTACAGAGTACTTCTTTACTGGAAAATATTACGACGATAATAATGGTAATAGTATTACTGCTATTGGTGTTGGTGGTGAAGTTTATGCTTATGGCGGAGATGATGATGTTATTGTGGGTTCATTAAAGGTCGATGTATACCATACGAATGGTGAACTTTCGGTAAAGGGAGCTTCAGGTTATACCGGTATTCGTAAAACGGGAAATGGCGGCCTGTCATTTGCAGGTGCAGCCGGGACGGCTTTTATTGATCACACCGGTGAAACGGGGAATTTATATTATTCGGGTGCGGCTGGCTATAACAAACTAGTTCGTAAAGGTTTATCTGGTGATACCAGTTTTAAAGGTGCTGGTGGATATAATCAGTTATGGCATGAAACTAACCAAGGCGATTTGTATTTTGCTGGTGCAGGAGTTGCTAACGAAATTGACCGTACTTGGTTTAACCGTTATCAAGGCACTCAAGGAGATGTGACATTTAATGGTGCAGGTGCTGCAAATAATATCAGTTCGCGAGTAGAAAGTGGCGATATCACTTTGAATGGTATTGGCGCTGATAATCATATTGTGCGTAGAGGTAGAAAAGGTAACATTATCTTGCGTGGTGCGGGCGCATCAAATCGCATTGAACGTATACGCCATAGTGAAGATGTGTATGAACAGACACAAGGTGATATTACTCTTGAAGGTGCGGGTGGTTATAACAAACTCTATTCTGATATTGCCCACGGCAATATTTATTTTACTGGTGCCGGGGCTTATAACAAAATTACCCGAACCGGTGTGAAAAATGAAATAGAATTTGCTCGGGCTAAAGATATTATCATGACATCGGCAACAGTGGAGGGCCGTTGGATTGAGCAATCTCAGCAAGTTACAGCGATTAAATCCACCATAGAGCCAGATACTTATCTTTTTGCATTTGCTGATGAAGTTAATACCAAAGTTGTTGCTGTGCGGCTACAGAATAATCCTGATACCGGTGAGCTCCGTTATGACTCCACTTCTTGGTATAAGAAAGGTCACCATCTTAAGAACTTGGCAGCGGAAAATATCTCTGTAAACAACGGATTTTTCCCGATTAAATACGAAGGGGCTATCACTCTCTCTAATATTAACCTTATATATCGACAAAAAAACACGATACAGGGTGTTGAGGAAGCATTATTAACAGATAAATGGGTGACTTATGCTGGTGGTACGAATGTTAAAGCAGAAGATGTCACACTGAATGATGCCAAAATGGGCGGATATGCAATTGGTTCAGACGGTTTTAAAGTCGATGTTTCCGCGGTTAAATCGAACGTTCAACCGAATACTTATGTGTATGCGGCATTTCTGGAGCCCTATACCAAAGTGGTTGCGGTTAATCTGAAAAATGATCCTGAAACAGGAAAGCTGAAATATATTGCAAGAGCTTGGTATAAAAAGGGTAACCATACAGATCGTTTAGTAAATGAAACGTTTTCCTATCCTCATGGTTACAAATCAATAGGTGCTGGCTATACCTTAAGTCAGCTTCATTATGATCTAAATGTAAAACACGATGTCACTGATTCTTTGACTAATCTTGAAGGTTATTCTGAGCAAGATCTTATCAAATTATCAAGAACGGGTGGTAATAGTGCTGGTGATATTTATTTCAACGGTGTAGGTGGTGGAAACATTATTATATCCAATGTGACGCACGGTAATATTAATTTCACCGGAGCGGGTGCGGCTAACGTTATTCTGCACAATTCAACATTTGGTAATACGCATTTTGAAGGCGGCGGTGCTGCTAATGTGATTGTAAAAAGTGGTGAAGAGGGCGATCTATCGTTCCGTGGTGCTGGTTTAGCAAACGTCATTGTTCACCAAAGCCAGAATGGAGAAATGGATATTGACGCTGGTGGTGCAGCAAATGTTCTCGTGCGGGTCGGGGATGGGCGATATCTGGCTCATCTTCTGGCTTATGGCAATATCTCAATTCACAAAGGCAACGGTAACAGTCGAGTACTGATGTTGGGGGGATACAATACTCATACCCAAATAGGTGATGGTAGCGCGGATTGGTCTGGGGTGGGCGGTTTTAACGTCATCACCCAAGCGGGAAAAGGGGATATCTCCTCTGTACTTTTGGGCGGCGCTAATGTGTTGACTAAGCTCGGCACGGGTGATCTGGTTTCTGGCATGCTTGGTGGTGCCAATATTATCACGCATCTCAGTGATGAGACTGAAACGTCAAACACCACAGCCATAACATTTGGCGGAGCCAATATCCTGACTAAAAAAGGGAAAGGTAATGCACTGACGATAATGGGCGGTGGTACAAATGTCCTTACACATGTTGGTGACGGTAATACCACGGGCATTATGTTAGGTGGCGCAAATATCTTGACCAAAGTCGGACAGGGTGACACGACTGGCATCTTGTTCGGCATTGGTAACGTATTGACCCATGTTGGCGGTGGCTTGACATTGGGCGTGATGGCAGCAGCAGGCAATATCTTCACTAAAGTCGGGGATGGTACATCTATTGCGGCTATGGTTGGCGCGGGCAACCTCTTTACCCATGTTGGCAAGGGGGATGCGTGGGCGTTGATGGGCGGTGCAGTAAACATCTTTACCAAAGTGGGTGACGGTAATGCGCTGGCACTAATGATCGCGGCTGGCAACGTGTTCACCCATATTGGTGATGGCACAAGTGTTGCCCTGATGCTGGCAAAAGGCAATATCGCGACCAAAGTGGGTAACGGCATAACTCTGTCAGGGATGATTGGCAAAGCCAATGTGTTTACTCATGTGGGTGATGGCAATACCTTTGCTGCCATGATCGGAGGTGCCAATGTGCTGACTAAAGTTGGTAATGACATGACTGCCGCCTTAATGATGGGTAAAGCCAATATCTATTCGCATGTGGGTAATGGTACCAGTATTGGCTTGTTCGCTGGTGAACTGAACGTGATGACCAAAGTCGGTGATGGTACGACATTGGCGGCAATGTTTGGTAAAGCCAATATTATGACCCATGTGGGAGATGGCTTAACCGGCGTGTTAGCACTGGGTGAGGCCAATATCGTTACCAAAGTGGGTGATGATTTTATGGGAGTCGTTGCAGCGGCGAGAGCGAATGTTATTACGCATGTCGGCGACGCGACAACTGCTGGCGTACTGCTTGGCAAGGGCAATATTCTGACCAAAGTGGGGAATGGTACGACAGTTGGCCTGCTTATTTCCGATATGGGTAATGTTATGACTCATGTCGGCAATGGTTTGACCGTGGGTTTCGCCAAAGGTAAAGCCAATATCATAACCAAAGTGGGGAATGGTACTGGGATTAACGCCGTTTGGGGAGAAGCTAATATCCTGACTCATGTCGGTGATGGCAACCGTTACAACTTCGCTAAAGGTAAAGCAAACATCATTACCAAAGTGGGAGATAAGCAGGAAGTCACGGTCGTCCAGGGGGCTGCTAATATCATTACCCATGTTGGCAATGGTGATGATTACACTGGAGCTTGGGGCGAAGCCAACGTTATCACTAAAGTGGGAGATGGGCGTAATGTTGTGCTTGCCAAAGGTAAAGCTAACATTGTCACTCAGGTGGGTAAGGGCGACAGTTTTAATGCCTTATGGAGTGAAGGAAATATCGTCACTAAAGTCGGTGATGGTGTACAGGTTATTGCGGCAAAAGGTAAAGCTAACATCACGACCATGGCGGGAAATGGTTTAAGTGTGACCGCAACGCAGGGTGATCTTAATGTAAATACCAAAGTGGGTAATGGTGTTTCAGTTAACGTGGCGTGGGGGAAATATAACGTCAACACCACAGTTGGAGATGGCCTTAATATTGCGGTCATGAAGGGTAAAGGCAGTGCCAATATTCATGTTGGTGATGGTCTGGGTATCAACGCCTTTTATGCACGTAATAATGTGGCGATTAAAATTGGTAACGGTGATTTTTACAGTTTTTCTGTGGCAGAAAGCAATAAACTCCCTTCCCTTTTTGAGAATATCAAACAGACAGCATTAGGTGTAGGAGGCAGTCAGGCCATCAACTATCTGATTCAAGGGGATGAAGCTAACACGTCCGGGACACATCAAGGCAGAGGCGCGATTAATTTAGCGGAAGTTTCTGCTATTGATGGCTTTCAGATGGATGAAATTTCGCCGGTAAATTCAGATTTAAACCATCGTCTCAATGGTGCTGTAACCGCTGTGGAAACCCCGGATGTGGGGTCAATAGAAAGTGCTTTGAATCGAAAAACGCGATCTGTATCAGCTCAGAATGAAAATCTGATCATTAATGGTGACTTTGAACAAGGTGATCGGGGTTGGCAATCAACCAATGGTATAGAAGCATATGGTTCAGCGAATACCTATGGTCTTGATAACGCTGGCCATGGTGAGCGAGTTAGTGAACTTGATGTCGATAAAAACACCACGATTTACCAGGACTTGCAAGACTTGTCTGAAGGAGAAGTGATTTCACTGAGCTTTGATTTTACTAATCGTCCAGATGCTTATATTACTCAAAGTGGTATGGAGGTTTTTTGGAACGGAAAACAGATATTCTCAACGTCTGGAGATACTGCGAAATGGCAAAATAAAACGCTGAAATTAACGGCAACAGCCGGCAGGAACCGCATTGAGTTTAAAGGAACCGGTTTGAATGATGGCATAGGCTATATTGTGGATAACATTATTGCGAGATCTAAGAATCCACGAGAAACCAATGTTGTTACCGAACATGTAAAACAGGATAAAGCGGCGCAAAATGCGTTAAGTGATAAAGAAAAAGCGGAAAAAGATCGCCAACTACTGGAACAGGAAAAAGAGAAACAACTGGCAGCCATTGCAAAATCGCAATCCCAATTAGAATTAACGGATCAGGCTGCGCTTAACCAAAGTGGGCTGATACAGCGTAATGCGATAGAAGCAGAAGCACAGGCGGAGACTGACAAACTGATTTCCATGACGCAAGGTTTGGATATACTTGATAACTATGCCAATTACAGCGGTCAATCAGGTAACCCGTGGCGCAATCAGTTTGCTAGCCAATTCCTGGACCATATTCAGGATAAGTTGAATGACACCAAATTTATTGCACAGCGAAAATTAACGAATGTCCGACAATCTATTACGGATAACCAACAACAAGTAAAAGAAGCAGTTAAGAAATCCGAGGTCGGCGTAGCGCAAAGTGAACAGCATCATGCCAGTGCAAAACAAGATATTGCAGAGGCTCAGAAAAAAGCAGCGTTAAGAAAAGAAGAAGCATTATTGCAACAACAACGGGCCAAAGAAGCGGAAAATGACGCAAATATTGCCCATCAAGGGGCGGAATATCGGGGTAAACGTGATATTGCTGCGGCTGCAAGTAAGATTGCTCAAGTACAGGCAGATGCTAAAGAGGCAAAACAGAGTGATTCCAGACCTGATCGTACTGGTGCTGGTGGTAGTGGTTTGTCTGGCAAAGCCTACGAATCGACAGGAGCAGGGGAAACAAGTCGTTATATTGATCCCGAATTAATACCGGAAGCTGAAAAAAAATTCTACAAGGGATTGACCGAAGAAGAGCTACAAGCGTTGGATGGTGCCAAACAAGCGGTTGATCGTCTACAGATAAATGCCGGTATTCGCGCAGAAAATACCCGCGTTTTAACTACTTCAAAATTTGCCAAAGCACAATCTGCCAAAGCACAATCTGACGACGTAGTGATGCCAACTTCGAACAGCTCAGATGAGCTTGTCAGAAAAGTGCCGCGAATTTCAGGCATTAATCTGGAATCGTTGGGGAATGATGTCAAAATAGAGCAGAAAAATTCCGCTATATTTGAAAGTGCAAAATTTAATTTATTGAAAGAGGGAAATAAGCTATTTATCAATCCAAATGTACGAACATTGAGGCGGAAAAGGCAACTCAGTAAAGCGCTGACGGCTGTACGGGATATTTTCTATAAAACGATGAGCCATTTTGATGAAGAGCATGTGATGCAGTTTGAGCAGGCACTTTCTCATTGGCAACAGAGTAACTCAAAGGAATTTGCTCTGCGTATCAGTCAAGTGAACTTAATACGTTTTAGGATGGGCCGGATGATGGAGCACTTGCAGGCCCAGCGCGCCGAATCTGCTGGCGTCCTTGGGATCGCCGTGGCGCCTCAACATGTTGAACGACTTAATCAACGAGTCATATTTGATGGAACCGGACGTATTGTCGGTTTGCAAGGTAGTGTCACCCAAGACGAAATTAATCAACTTGTTAAATGGAAAATTACACCTTTAACTCGAAAAAACTCGACTGCTGAACGGGAGGCACCTAAGACCGAAAGTGAAAGCCTCATTGTTTTCATGAGCCGATTGGAAGCCGCGAATATCCCGGAAGCGGGGCCTTTGATTGAACGGGCCAGGGAACTCTGGCTCACCGGACAAGTCACATCTCAAGAAACCATCCGGTTATTTAATGATGCGGTTAGCCAGTTACATGCATACCCTGAGTTACATGGTTTGGTATTGTCATTACAGGCTGACGCTCACAGAGAAAAGTCAACTACCCAATATATTGACAACTTATTTGGCCGTCGTTTTGATTCTGAATTGGCGCATACGTTGGTGAAAACCGCATCACCGGATGTGATAGCCGCCTCCAGGCGGATAGGTCAGTTTCTGGTGCAGGAGTTTGAGTTATATATGCAAAGTACTTCTGGCTCAACCGAGCATGACCGGCAGATTGCTATCAGGATGCAAGCTTTTGCCGAAAAAATTAAAAAGGATATTCGTCCTTGGTTCAGTCGAGTACCTGAACTGACTACATTCTTGCAAAAACCGACCTTTGATAATTTTAAGATTATGATGACCAAGGTGGATAACGGTTTTGAAATGATCAAAATTCCGTTTCTGGCGGTAAAAATGTCGAACACTGATGGTATGGGGTTACATTTATCTCAATGGAAGGCGGAAGCGGATATTTTCTATCGGGATGAAGTCTATAAGGCTCGTTCCACCAGTAGTAAGTTAACGAATATGGCTGATGTTACTTACAAAGTGAAGTTATCTGAACAGCAAACTAATGATTATGGTATTGCACTACCTTACCAGCCATCTGGTGATCAATATGAAGATTTTCTATATGGCAGAAAGGTTGCAGCGGGCAGAATACTGACGCCCGGACAGGAAACCGCACTTGAGCGTAACGCACTGGTACAAGGGCATTCCGTGGTGACGGGAGCCTCTGGATCAACCAATATCATGGTTCACCTCAATAACTATATTGCTAGTCAAGATCCCACTTTCTCGCAGGAGCAGGCATATCTTAATACTTTGGTGTTTCTGGTATTTGATGGTGGTCATTCGGTTAATGAAAGTTTGGTGGTCTACAAAGCGTTGCAGGAGACCGGTGATGAGCGCCGGCAGGTACTGCAAAACTACACTGCTAGTTATAGGGATCTGATGGATATTGCCGGAGATAAAGGAGAACTATGGATAAATCAGGCATTAAATAGTGCATTTGAGAAGACCCAACATCTTTATCGAGAAAATACCCCAGAGAGAGAACAGAACGACTCTTCGGTGGATGCATTGCAAGCGTTATCGGGCAAAAATAAAACATCAGAGTTAGTCTCCGGTTATCAACATAAAAATCGGGATACGGTAAAGAATTCGCTGCAAAAGAGGGGGGATCGTGAAATGCGTTTTGGTGGTCAGATCATTATTCAGATGGAAAATGACCCGATTGTAGAAAAGGCAGCACTCAATCTGGCGGGTAAACACCCGGATTATAGCGTCATTGTTAAATTCGATTCTGACGGCAAATATCATGTCATTTACGGTGATCCTGACAGCTTATCAGGTAAGTTACGTTGGCAGATTGTTGGCCATGGCCGTGATGAATCGGAACACAATAACACGCGCTTAAGTGGTTACAGTGCCGATGAATTGGCAATAAAACTAAAGCAGTTCAGTCAGAACTTTGAGCCGGCAGGTAAACCTGATCGTATCAGCATTGTGGGTTGTTCACTGATTAGTGATGATAAGCGGAACGGTTTTGCCTATCGTTTTATTACCGCTTTAGATGAACAGGGCATCCGTAGTGATGTTTCAGCGCGTCGTAGTGAAGTGGCTGTTGATGCAACGGGCCGTAAATTTACCCGCGATAAAAAGAATCAGTGGGTTAACAAATTGGATGATAACAAACTGGTATTGCGCTGGAATGAACAGGGTGAACTAACAACCACAACAGAAAAATTGCGTCGTGGTGTGGCTGAAAGCGATATCAACCTCGCCAGGGTGGGGTACACAGACGCTGATTCGGTAGCTAAAGGAGCAATTGCGGATAATCATCATATTTTCACTGCGCCAGGAAAGCATAAAAACAGAATAGAGATCAGCTCCAACCCTCAATCGGATAAGCCGCTGAGTTACACCGGTAATATACAGGTAAACGTGGGTGATGGTGAGTTTACTGCGGTCAACTGGGGAACATCGAACGTGGGTATCAAAGTGGGTACCGGTGGTTTTAAATCACTGGCTTTCGGTGATAACAATGTGATGGTGCATATTGGTGATGGTGACAGTAAGTACAGCGTTAATCTTGGCGGCTATCAAGCACTTGAAGGGGTGCAGATGTTTATTGGTAATCGTAACGTCAGTTTCAATCGGGGGCGCAGTAATGACTTGATTGTCATGATGGATAAATCTATCCCAACGCCACCGTTAGTTAATCCATTTGATGGTGCGGTTCGTATTACTGGCGTATTGAAGTCGATTGCTCGTTCCAGCGAAGAGGGGAACTGGTTGACGGCGCAAGAGCGGCAGTGGACGTTATCTGGGGCAAAAAAATTTGTGCAGGATATGTCTGGCTTAGACCAAACTAGTAGCGTGGACTACAAAACACTGGCTGATCTGGATTCGCAGCATGAACGCAGTAGCCGTGGTTTGAAAAGTGACACGGAAGCAGCATTGAATAAGAAATACCACCAATGGTTAAGTAGCAACGGCAACAATACTGAAACGGGCAAAATAAGTCGTGCGGGTAAATTCCGTCAGGCCAATGAAAAATTAGCCTTCAATTTTGCGGTAGGTGGTCAGGGAGCGGATATTCAGGTCACAACAGGTAGCTGGAACTTTATGTTCGGTGACCATATTCAATCGATTCTGGATACCAACCTGGGTTCACTGTTTGGTTTGATGACGCAGCAGTATTCAACAACGGGCATGGCGAAGACAACATTTACCTACACGCCACAAGACTTACCGCGTCAGCTTAAGAACAAACTGCTTGGTCGGTTAGCCAGTGTGAATGCAGATACCACTTTAGCGGATATTTTTGCTGTGGATTACACCCCTGAGGGACAGATTGTTTGCCGTACTGGCGAACCCGTTGATGGCGAGGCGATTCTGAAAGAAATGCTGGAAGTTATTAACAAGTTTGGTGGTGATCAACTACGTGCTTTCACTGATCCGGATAAATTGATCGATAATTTGAAACAGAACGCCGATATGAGTGCGGATAGTATTGAATCATTTTTTGTCACCCACGGGCTAAAAGAGAAAGCGCCTGATGAAAATCGGGAAAAGAGTGTGCCGGCTGCCATCAACAATGGGAATATTCAGGCGAATGACAAACCAGAGCGTGCATTGGGCTTTAATTCGCTGAATTTGCCTAATCTGTTTGCGACGATATTCAGCGAAGATAAACAACAAGAGATGAAATCGTTAGTGAGCAATCTGAAAGAAAATCTAACCGCAGATCTGCTCAATATGGAGCAGAAAACGTTTGATTTCTTGCATAACAGTGGTCATCTGCAAGGGGATAGCGATATCCATGTATCGTTGGGGAACTACAATTTCAACTGGGGCGGTGACGGTAAAGATCTCGGTGCTTATCTGGGCGATAACAACAATTTCTGGGGAGGTCGTGGTGATGATGTTTATTACTCAATTGGCACCTCTAACATTTTTACCGGTGGTGAAGGTGATGACTTGGGCGTTCTGATGGGACGTGAAAATTGGATGTTTGGCGGTAAGGGTGATGATACCGCCGTGGTCGCCGGGCGCATTAACCAGGTATTTATGGGCGAAGGTAATGATCAATCCTTTGTCTTTGGTGAAGGTGGCTTTATTGATGCCGGTAATGGACAAGACTATGTTGTCACCTCCGGTAACTATAACCGGGTGGATACTGGTGAAGATCAGGACTATGCTGTGACCATCGGTAATAACAACCGGGTTGAGTTAGGTGAAGGCAATGACTTTGGCCGAGTGTTTGGTAATGCTAACCGAATTGATGGCAACACGGGTGACGATGTCATTAAACTGATGGGCTACCATGCGGTGATTAATGGTGGAGAAGGTGATGATCATCTGATAGCAGCCACCATTTCGAAATTCAGCCAGTTTGACGGTGGTGATGGTCAAGATCTGCTGGTTCTGGGGGGATATCAGAACCGCTTCCGGGGCGGGGCAGGCGTAGACAGCTTTGTGGTCAGCGGTAAGGTGATTGACAGTCAGGTTGATGATATCAATGCAGAAGATATGATTGTCTTTAACGGAATTGATTGGCAAAACCTATGGTTCCAGCGTAGTGGATACGATTTAGTGTTATCAGTGAACCGTCGTACTCAGGATAAAACGGCTCAGGGACTCTTTGAATCGGTGGGCTCAATCACCTTTAATGATTACTTTAATGGTCATCGTGCCAAGATGGTGATTCATATGGAGAATAAAGACTCTTCAGAGCAACGTGAATTCACGGCACTTTCTGATAATGCGGTTGATTCATTAATCCAGGCAATGAGCGGTTTTGCTCCGACAGCCGGTGATAATGGTTTTATTGAAAGTCTGGATAGTAAGGCGAAAGCGGTCATTACAACAGCGTGGACGGATACCGTGATGGGAAAAGGAAAATTTGCCTGATTAATTTCGCTATAAGATAAGTAAAAAAGTTGTCGTAAAGTAGATAGCATACTTAAATTAAAGGATAACCAATAGGTTGTTATTGAGTATGCTATTGAATCTCCTGTTCATTGAATATACCTGTTATCTTTCAAGTTACCTCTTTGTTGGCTGCGTTCACTTGCCGCCGCGCTGCAACTTGAAATCTATTGGGTATAAATTAAAGCAGGATTGACGGCAATATTTGACGAATTTGACGTTGAACTGAGGGAGCGGAGTGACCGATAATTTTACACGTTTCTCTCGATGAGATTTGTTATTGCTCTCCTTATGGATATCCGTTGGTAAAAGCTGTGAAAAATGATAACCATAAATCTAAAGGGTAGGGAAAATATTACAAGATATTTATTTTAATATTCCCCCTAAATTCCCCCCAAGAAAACCAAACTATTATATGAAAATAACACCAATCTATTTAATATAATATATTTTGCTGATTGAAACCGTCTGTGATTAAATAAATATAAATTTATTTTTTCCGCTTTTTCTTCTTTTTCTTCACCTTGCTTTTCTTTTCAGTTTCAGTTTCGGTTTCGGTTTCCGGATGTCGCTGACGTATGGCTCCAAACTGTCCAGCCAGTTTAAGCACCGCTTTTTTATTGATAAACCAAAAAGACAGACAGGCTGTCTGGACAACAACTAGGCTCCAAAACAGGCGGATAATATCTTCTGTGAAGGTTAAATAGATGACAGCGACACAGAGTAAATTGATAAAGACAGAGGTTAATAAACTGATAGCCAGTGTTTGAATAACCTGGCTAATTCCCCGCGTATAGATAAAGGGACTTAGGCAGAGTATCATACCTATAGGGCCAAAAATCGCAATGGTTATTAAAATACCGTGGTTACTACGGATAGCATCAACAAATCCGAATAAATCAAATGGAATGGTAAACATGGACTTTATCCTTGCATAGGTTTCAGCATCGAACTGGGTTTATATCTTAATATCCGGGCAAAAATTATATTGGGAAACTGCCTGATACCCATATTGTAAAGGGCAACGCTTTTATTAAAGAATTCACGTCTGTCTGCAATCTGATTTTCCAGCAGAGTAATCTGCGCTTGCAAATGTTGAAAAGTCGGTTGACTGATTAGGGTCGGATAATTCTCTGCCAGCATCAGCAATAACGACAACTGATGTTCTAATGCATTACCTATCTTCACTTTTTCATCGATTATTTTTGTACCGAGATAATTTTTCCTGACTGCTGATAGTTGCAGAAAGAATGATTTTTCATGGATCATTGCCTGTTCCGCGATTGTGATAAGCTGTGGAATTAAATCAGCCTGCTTTTTCAGTAAAACATCAATATTAGCGAATGCTTTATCCCGGTATTTTTTTAGCATGACAATTTTATTAAAAATCCCCAGAAGATAACGAACCGTGACAAGCAGAATAATGGCTAGAATAAGAAAAGAGAGAATATATTTATCCATTGCTATATCTCTAAAATAACCATTGCAATAACGGAGATTCACGATAAAAAACTGTTAAATGATGAGAGTGATATTTATAGGGAACAGTCAGAATAAAGGCAATTAATATTGCTGCACTAATGACGGTAATCGCAAGATTACGGCGCATTGGTGCAACTTCATTCCAGGTTTCTAAATATCTCGTCGAAGTAATCCCCAGTAATTGATGAGGAGCGGTCTGAGTAATAACAACCTGATCGTCTTTTTCAACCGCTGTACCAATAATGAGATATTCTTCATCTGGAAATAACAGGTATTCTTGGTAAGATATGGAATTGGTTTCATAATTCTGATAAGAAGAAAAATTCACAAATGTCAGCGTCTCTGGTGTTGCCTCAATACGGACTGATCCTGAATCATCGGTTAAAGTGAACTGACTGATTTTTTCTTCCGAATGGCGCAGAGAATAACGTTTGCTGCCTTCAGAATCCCTGCTGACATCATATTCATAATAACGATAACCATAGCATAACTTTTTACTCAGTGGACTTTTGAATTGTTTTCCATTTGTTATTTTTCCTTCTATTTCCACCAGACCCATAGCGATTGAACGGATTTTTGATGTGGGTAAAATCTGTTGAAATTTAAGGAAGTTATTTTTCGGTGTTGTTTTCAGTCGGCTAGATATAAACAGTAGGACAAGTAAACCAAATAAGGCATAGGGTGAAACAAAAAAGGCAATTAAGAAAATGACAAAAACCGACGAGCCTAAAATCACTTTCCAGGTTACCTTGCTGGCGGATTCACCGGACTGTCGGGCTTGTTTGTAACGTCTTGCGGCACTTTTTCCGAATGAAATGATGATTATCGGGATCATTATGGCAAGGATAAAAAGAAAGGTGCAAAAAAATATATAGAAAAATGACTTAAAAGGATCATCGAAATAGCAAACTGTGCTGGTAACGATCAATGCGGATAAAGGAATGGAAAGCCAGTGGAGGCGTTTAAATCCCACCACTTCTTTTAAAAGGAAGTCAATGAGATAGATTAATATGCAGGAGAAAGCAAAAATAAAAAAGGCCATGGTTCAAATTACCTATCACAGGATTTATCATCTGACTTATTTAAACTTGATGCCGTCATAGGCTTTTTCTTCCTGACGGATTTCTAATAAAGGTAGTTCCTGATAATGGAACATGCGGGCAAAAATCAGATCAGGAAATAGATAAATTGCCGTATTATACTCCGTTACTGCATCATTGAACATTTCACGACGATGAGCAATTTTATTTTCTAGATCTGCCACTGCTGTTTGCAACTGTGAAAACTGGGAACCTGAAATCAGTGTCGGATAATTTTCGGCGATGGCGAGTACAGAGCGGAATGCATTGGTCATTTCATTGGAAGCTTTGATTTTATCTGTGAGGGTATCGGCATTAAAATATCCCTGTCGTGCATCACTTAACCGAGTGAAAATATCACGCTCATGTTCCATGGACTTTTCCAGTAATGTCACAAGCTGCGGGATCTGTTCAGCACGCTGTTTTAAAATAACATCGATATTGGCAAATGTATTGTCTGTCTGTTTTTTCAAGGCAACCAGACGGTTATAAATTGTGATCCCCCAGCCGATAAGTCCTATAGCAATGACGGAGATAATAATGGTGGTTATTGTCATTTTTTTCACAAAGGTTCAGATATATATTATCCAGTTTAATTCATGGTGGATTGAATTATCAAGTGCAACGCTATGTTTATCTAACGTAACTCGTCAAAAATGACTTTTGGCTGTTTAATTCCCAAAGTATTTTCGTGGCTTGCCGTTCAGTAATTCTTGATATCGGGGATATGGAAGGATAATTTACCACGGGGTATGTGCCTTGGTAGTGACTAATCAATTGATAATTGAGGGAGAAGGGAATATTGGATAGCTGTTTTTGACATTTCCCAGAGACCCATTATCAGAAAAATATCAGGAATATCCCTACGGAGTGCTTCATTACCAAGTAGTCGGTCAACGCGTTTAATTTTATGTTTGACGTAAACATGTCCTGGTAAAAAAACGCCCAATACTGGTTAACGTAAGAGAAGCACCATTAATCAAAGCTAGGGTGGCATCGATTAATGCATTCTGACGATATTTATGAAACGGCGCTAAGGAATCTTTGAAAAAGTTATGACAGACTTTACGTGCAGGCATAGCAGTGACCTTATTGACTTGGTGGGATAATCAGTAGATCACACAACGCTATGTCTGTCTATTTTCTGGGGATTCCTCAGCGCATAGCGGGTGGTTTTATGTTTAAGAAGCTGACGCTACTTAAACTGGCTAAAGCCACAATAACATTCCCCACCTAATACATTAGGCGGGGAAATAAAGCCCGAGGGCAAAGCATTTATATCAAAGAGCTTGCTGAACTTTTGGAACGAGTCAGCCAGAAATCTAATATTGTCAATGAAATACCGATAACCAATCCTATCGATAACACAATCATGGCTGCGGGGGGACCTCCCTTTGCCAGTCCTATCATCGCTAATGGTACCAAGCTCAAAATGCCCAGATTATTGAACGTTTCTGCAAAGGCCAGAACCATACCTTTATTAGCACTTGCTCTTGTCACCAAAACCACTGTACTTGAAGGTGCTCCAGCACCAAGCGCAATTCCCCAAAATATCAAACACCCCAATGAGCCGAAGAGTGTAATTGGAACGAGCATAAAAACTGAGATCACACCAGTTAGTAGCAGACTAACAACGACTAAAGTCGCTTCTTCTCGACCGCAAAGCTTGCGAAGCCCACCAGCTGAGATATTCCCTATCCCCAGACCGGTGCCAAAGGCTATAACAGTCAAACCGATTTCGGTTGGGCCAAATCCGTACCGTTGACGTAAAACTTCTCCCGACAGAAGAAAAGCAGAGACACCGGCACCATTCCAGGCCCCTTTTGCAATGAGTGGCCTGACAATCGACCATTGCCGAAACCAGATTAATTGCCGGCTTATAAGCTCTTTTGACGCAATGTGTGTCGGAAGACAGTAAAACCCTGCGATAAATGTGACGGTGCAGCCAAGCGAGCTAAATAAAAATGGTGCTTGCCAACTAATGAGGTCAGTAAGTATTCCCGCTAAGGCTGGGCCAAATGCAATACCGAAAGTCATGCCAAGCATAACGACTCCCATTGCTCCAGCCTGGCAGTTATAAGGAACGATATCGGCGATCAAGGCAAATACTGTCGGTATGATGACCGCTGATGCTATACCGCCAAAAATCCGCAGT
Organism: Photorhabdus heterorhabditis; assembly: GCF_001280945.1. Lineage (NCBI taxonomy): Bacteria > Pseudomonadati > Pseudomonadota > Gammaproteobacteria > Enterobacterales > Morganellaceae > Photorhabdus > Photorhabdus heterorhabditis. Next base: position 85,876 of record NZ_LJCS01000008.1, read on the forward strand.
GCGACTGCGATTTCAAGCGTGGGTGCAAAAATGATAGCAAGACCATCTACGGCAAAAAACAATAAGGAACCTAGAAGTAATCTGCTCCGATTAACTCGATCTGAAAAATATCCGAGTACGGGGGCTGCCAGAGCATAGGAAAATGCATAACCAGACACTAGCCAGGATGCTCCGACGGTGGTCGTCTCAAAGGCTATTGCCAGAGGGGTAAGCATAGACGATAACATGAATTCGGTCGCACCGACGAGGAATATGGTGACTGAAAGGATAAATAAAAACGTATAGTTTGTATTCTGTCCTAAAGTTGATGGATATTGAATTTTTCTGTTCATAAAATCAATTTAACTCCGTATGCATATAGGTTTATTTTATATATTTCTTGTGATAAAGCGTGATGAACCGGTAATGCAGAAAAGCTATTGTGAAAACGCAGAGGGAAGGACGTGTTAAGCCAGTTTAGATAGGATAGTGGAAGTATTAGGTACTACGAAAGCTGATAGGGAAAGTGAGGGTAATAAAATTGTTAGTTAGTATACCGGACAAAAAAGCTAGCAAGAAATTACTTTGTGAGATTGGGTATTTGATGCTCTCTATCTGATTAGTTGGGTGTTAAATAAATTGTCACACCTAATATCTATAGAGAGCAAGCTGTAGTGGTCTAATAAAGCCTCTGAGTATGTTGTTCATATGTATTATGAAGAATTTTATTTACAGGGTCGGCATGATTTTATACGCTTATATTCCTGTTTTTTCCTATTTATTGGGATTATCTTTGGGGTGTATGACCATATCCTTCCTCATTCGAAAAATGAATATTGCTCTTTTTGGAAAAAATATTTTTGGATTTTTCTTATTCTTAGCAACTATAAACTGCATTCTCTTTTCAAGAGAAACAACTCTTATTTCAGTTTGGCTGGATGCTCTGCATAGAATATTATGGGGAGTAATAAGTGGATTTATTGTCATAATAGGAAGAAATATTCTTATAACTGAAGGAAATGAAAAGAAGACGAGTAAGGATTTTTCTATCTTAAGCCTGGCGCTATTAAGCCTGCCATTTATAATTCCAGTCATTTTTTCTTTCTTCGGTTTAAATTCCCGTGCATCAGCAGATTTTTTTGCTGCTTTTATTTATTCTATTGCTTCAATTATCTATTATACGGGCTTTAAAAGCAATAATTTAAAAAAACAAAAACTCGATATTAAGGGTTCTGCGAAAACAACCAATAAATTAGTTGTTTTCTTCTCCTTTTCAAGTTTAGTCATAATCAATGTTTGCTTTTTCCTCTCTTTAATGATTATGCCCGCTATGCGAACAAAATATTTTGAACATATTGATATGGTTCAAATGTATATCATACTACTGATTATATGGTTCCCCAGTGCACTTGGTATCATGAAAGTCATGAAATCCGTAATTTTAACAAAAAGAATTATGGTAGGTAATATCATTCAATTATTTTCTCTCGGATTTTGTTCACTTGGCATTATTATAAATTCTGGCATACTCTATTTGCTATTCACAATTATGGTGTTTTTAGCTAATACAATTATGCAACCTGTTTTTTTCTCTTATCTGGGGTTATATTCAAAAAATTCTCTTTATACTTTGGGTATGCAGTCAGGGATTTATGTATTTGTTACTATGATTATTCTCCTTTATACTATTTACTTAGGTGTTGGTCTTGAAGAAATTATTACTGGATTTACAATATTATTAATTTCTTCAATAGTTATCTCTACTATTTTTCTTTCAGCAGTTAATTCAAAAAAAATAATAATAGGTAGTAAAAATTAATAAATTTATATAAAAATAACTTTTATACCCAATAGATTTCAAGCCGCAGCGCGGCGGCAAGTAAACGCAGCCAACAAAGCAGCGATTTGAAGGATGAAGGGTATATACACTTTTGGGGACCGCGGCTTAATAACCGTAAGCAACAGCATTATTGAGAATAAATTTGGAATAAATAGCGATATTAATTTTACGGATCAAATGATGATTGGATAAACCATGTCAAACTAATTTGACTTTAAGCTGAAATTAGCATCATTCATTTTTCTGTTATATAGAATTTAAAGATACATTTGAATAAGTAATTAATTATGTGATTTTCTTTCATAAGAATAATAAACAAATAATTTATTTTTAATTTAAAACTATTTATTTATGGTATTAAAAATAACTGACATATGTATTGGTTGTATTATTTTTTTATTACGAAAAAATATATATAAAAATTAGTTTTTGTTTGAAATTGTTTCGTCTGAGTGTTAAATATAATTAGCGTTTACATCAGTTGTATAATTTGATTATTATAAAATAATATGTAATGAAGCTAGTTTATATTTTTGCATGTTAAGATATATCTGATTAAGCATTAAATTTCTGATAAGTATGGTTTTTTTGTTTGCTGTTGGAAGGGAGTGACTGATTTGCACATAATTATCAAAGCAAACCCATTGTTAATTAAAAGTCAGGAAAGTGAATTCATCTTTCTAGTATCTGGTTTTTCCTGAAATAGTTTACATCAGATATTAATATCAAATGGACAAAATACAGCAAGGATTTAGCTCTCATGCCAGTATATATATCCAATAGATCCATTTTTATTTAGTTATGGAGTTCAGCGTCTGCTAATAAAAAATTGCAGTAAATCAAAGGCGCTTATCTAAAAAACAGGAACAAAAATGGAATGCTTTTTTAGGTTCACCAGATGAACTGTTTATTCCACGGTTAGGAAAATTATCGTTGCAGAATTGTTAATTATGCGGCTATTAACCGGAATATGACATCCAGCGCCTGAGAGAAAATATTGCCTGAGCATCTTTCGATGTCAGGTGTGCTCGTTGTTATTTCTCCTAAAAGTAAAAGAAAAACATTTTTGATGGTTGCTGGAAATAACAGTTTTTAAATATTTTGAGGTAGTAAGTAGATGAAAGAGAGTATCGCGAGAAAGGGAAGTATCCTTGAAGCTGAATTAGTTCAAGTGTCGTTAGAAGAGCGGGATGGCGATATATCTGTCCAGAAGCCTAATTTATTGTCTGAGGCTGAACGCACGCTGTTACGGGAAACCTGGAACGCGACTGAAACACCGTATCCTAACCAGTTGTGCCTCCATCAGTTGTTTGAACAACAGGCAGCGAAAACCCCGGCAGCTACGGCACTGATAGCGGGACAGCAGATCCTCAGTTACTCGGAACTGAATGCTAATGCTAATTGGTTGGCCCATCAACTGATTGAACAGGGGATTTACCCGGGTGACCATGTTGCAATTTTGTTAGAACGATCCATTGATCTGGTGGTGGCCCAGTTGGCTATCCTTAAGGCTGGTGCTGTTTACATGCCTATAGACCCCAGTGTACCGGACGAACGAAAGAATTGGCTGATAAATGATTACTCAGCTAATTTATTGATTACTGATATGCATTTTGATATTCCGGTTGACCTTGCTGTTCCATTATTTCGTCTCTCCGATAAAGTAAATACGGGTAGGGAGGAAGATTATTTCAATCCTGACTTATCGCGTTCCAGTAGCCAAGCCGCGTATATTATGTACACCTCCGGTTCGACTGGCATGCCAAAAGGCGTGGTAGTGCCTCACCGCGCCGTTGTCCGATTGGTCATTAATAATGGCTATGCTGAAATTGGGCCGGATGATCGGATGGCTTTTGCTGCTAACCCCGCTTTCGATGCCAGCACATTTGAAGTTTGGGCGCCGTTACTTAATGGTGCTGCGCTGGTGGTTATCGATCACCTCACCTTATTGACCCCGCCAGATTTTGTGCAGGTATTACAACAACATCACATCACTATCCTGTGGCTAAGTGTCGGGTTGTTTAACCGGCTGGCAACGGAACTGTCCCCGGTGTTGCCTCAGCTTAGAATGCTGTTAGTCGGAGGAGATGCCCTCGACCCGCATGTTATTGCTCAAGTATTGCGCCATAATCCTCCACAACAGTTGTTAAATGCTTATGGCCCAACTGAAGGCACTACCTTTACCACGACATACCGTATTGAATCGTTACCGGAGGGAACAATCAGTATTCCCATTGGTCAACCAATCGCTAACACACGAGTTTATTTGCTGGACACTGATGGTCAGCCGGTACCTTTAGGGGAGGTTGGTGAGATTTATGTGGGTGGAGACGGGGTAGCTTGTGGTTATCTTAATCGACCTGAATTGACGGCGGAACGTTTCCTGACAGATCCATTTAGTGATTCACCGGGTGCGAGAATGTACCGCACCGGGGATTTGGCTCGTTATCTGCCGGATGGCAATCTGGAATTCCTTGGGCGTAACGATCAACAGGTTAAAATCCGCGGCTTTCGGATTGAACCGGGGGAAATTGAGGCTGGGTTGGTAGAATACCCGACAGTACATGAAGCGGTTGTGCTGGCGCTGGGTGATGGTCAGGACAAACATCTGGTTGCCTATGTGTTGGCGCAAGCAGAGGATGGATTGGCCGCCCACTTGCGTGACCACCTGAGTGCCCGGTTGCCTGATTACATGATACCGGTGGCTTTTGTGTGTTTGGATGAATTCCCGTTAACCCCAAATGGTAAATTGGATCGCCGTGCGTTGCCGACTCCGGGGAAAGAAGCCTTTGCCCGTCAAGTTTATGCTGCGCCACAAGGGGAGATGGAAACTGTACTGGCAACTCTCTGGCGTGAATTACTGGGGATTGAACAGATTAGTCGGCATGACAGTTTCTTTGCACTGGGCGGCCACTCACTGCTAGGTGTGCGAATGATTGAACGTTTGCGTCAGCTTGGGTTGACACTGGCAGCACGTGACCTGTTTCAGTCGCCGGTTCTGTTGGAGCTTGCTCAAACGTTGGGGCAACATCAGTCTGTGGTGTTGCCGCCTAATGTCATTACACCGACGACTACGACGCTGACACCAGAGATGTTACCGCTGATTGAGCTGACTCAACCAGACATTGACCGTATCGTCGGACAAGTGCCGGGCGGGATAACCAATATTCAGGATATCTATGCGTTGTCGCCATTGCAGGACGGTATCCTGTTCCACCATCTGCTGGCAAATAAAGGCGACCCCTATCTGTTGGTCTACCCGATGACCTTTGCTAATCGGACTCTACTGGATCGTTATCTGGTAGCGGTTCAACAGGTGATTGACCGCCATGATATCTTGCGCACGGCCTTTGTTTGGCAAGGGTTGTCTGTTCCGGCTCAGGTGGTTTGGCGTCAAGCTGCATTGTCAGTCACTGAACTGACGCTGAACCCGGCGGATGGCCCAGTTAATGAACAATTGGCTCAACGTTTTGACCCGCGACAACACCGTCTTGACCTGAGTCAGGCTCCGTTGTTGCGTTTTGTCGTCGCTCAGGAAACCGATGGTCATTGGGTAGCCCTGCAATTGCAGCATCACCTCATTGGTGATCATACAACAATGGAAGTGATGAATCGGGAAGTGCAGGCGTATTTTGCTGGTCAGGGGGATAACTTGCTAGCTCCAGTTCCCTTCCGCAATTTGGTGGCTCAGGCTCGACTGGGGATGAGGCAGGAAGAATATTCTCATTTCTTTACTGACATGTTGGCGGCGGTGGAGGAGCCAACGTTGCCGTTTGGACTAACCGAAGTACATCGTGATGGTTCGCAGGTGACACAATCGCATCAGCCGCTATCACCGATACTGAATGATCGCTTGCGTGGTCAGGCTCGGCGTCTTGGTGTCAGTCTGGCGGCCTTATGCCATCTGGCTTGGGCACAGGTCCTATCACGTACCAGCGGTCAGGAGAAAGTCGTCTTTGGTACGGTGCTGTTTGGGCGCATGGCTGCGGGGGAAGGCGCTGACAGTGGCATGGGACTGTTTATCAATACTCTGCCGTTGCGGTTGGATATGGACGATACCCCGGTGCAGAAGAGTGTCAGAGTGGCACATACCCGGCTGGCTGGATTACTGGATCATGAATATGCTTCATTGGCGCTGGCCCAGCGTTGCAGTGGGGTGCAGAGTGGAACACCGCTTTTTAGTGCCTTGCTAAACTACCGGCATAATGAACAGCCGATAACCCCGCATGAAATCATGAACGGGATTGAATTCCTTGGGGAACAGGAGTGTACCAACTACCCGTTTGTGCTGTCGGTAGAGGACGGGGGTTCTACACTGGGACTGACTGCTCAGGTGGTACAACCGTTTGATCCAGCACGGATATGCGGTTATATGCAACAGGCGCTGGAAAGTCTGGCTGATGCGCTTGAACAGGCGCCGGAAACGCCAGTTCGGACACTGAACATTTTGCCTGAAACTGAACGCAGATTATTGCTGAATACCTGGAACGCCACGGAAATCGCTTATCCTAAGCAGTTATGCCTCCATCAATTGTTTGAACAACAGGCAGCGAAAACCCCGGATGCCACAGCACTGATAGCCGGAGATCAAACCCTCAGTTATGCGGAACTGAACACCCGGGCTAACCGACTGGCCCATCAACTGATCGAACAGGGGATACACCCGGATAACCACATTGCGATCCTGTTAGAACGCTCTGTTGAACTGATAGTGGCACAATTGGCTATTCTCAAGGCTGGTGCTGTTTACGTGCCGATAGATCTCAACGTGCCGGATGAACGGAAAAATGGGTTGATGAGTGACTGTTCAGCGAAGTTGTTGATCACGGGGGGGCAGGTAACTATCCCAACTGACCTGGCTCTTCCTGTGCTGCGTTGCACGGGTGAGACACAGAGCATCGGGGAAAAAGCGGACATCAATCCTGACTTACCTCGTTCCAGTACCGAATCAGCGTATATCATGTATACCTCCGGCTCGACTGGCACCCCAAAAGGGGTGATCGTGTCTCATCGGGCGGTAGTCCGGCTGGTCATTAATAATGGGTACGTTGAAATCGGACGGGATGATCGGGTGGTCTTCGCCGCTAACCCTGCGTTTGATGCCAGCACCTTCGAAGTCTGGAGCCCCTTGCTCAATGGCGGAACATTAGTGGTGATTGATCATGCCACGTTATTGACGCCGAAGGCGTTTGTACAGGCGTTACAGGATTATCGAATCACGATTCTGTGGCTGAGTGTCGGGCTGTTTAATCGGCTGGCTGAGGATTTGTCGCCGGTTCTTCCTCAGATCAAGAGCCTGATTGTCGGCGGAGATGTGCTCGATCCGTCGGTGATCGGCCAGATTCTGCGCAATAATCCGCCCCAACAGTTACTGAATGGCTATGGACCGACCGAAGGCACGACCTTTACCACAACATACCGTATTACGGCGTTAGCGCCGGGAGCAACGAAGATCCCGATTGGCCGTCCTATCGCCAACACGCGAGTTTATCTGTTGGATGCGGACAATCACCCGGTGCCGTTGGGGGTGATCGGTGAGATTTATGTGGGCGGAGAAGGGGTAGCCAGCGGTTATCTTAATCGCCCGGATTTGACTGCCGAGCGTTTCCTTGCTGATCCGTTTAGTGATGAGGCAGAAGCGCGGATGTACAAGACCGGGGATTTAGCGCGCTACCTGCCGGATGGCAATCTGGAATTTCTGGGTCGTAACGATCAACAGGTTAAAATCCGGGGTTTCCGGGTGGAGCCGGGAGAAATCGAAGCCCGGTTGATGGAATATCCTGCGGTGCGTGAGGCGGCGGTGCTGGCACAGGATGATGGGCAAGACAAACGTCTGGTTGCTTATGTGGCGGCGGAGCCGGATGAGGGATTATCAAATAGCTTGCGTACTCACCTGAGTTCAATCCTGCCTGATTATATGGTGCCAGCCGCTTTTGTACGTTTGGATTCATTCCCACTGACGCCTAATGGCAAGCTGAACCGTCAGGCATTACCGGGGTTGGGCGAAGAAGCTTTTGCCCGTCAGGTTTACGAAGCGCCACAAGGGGAAATGGAAATAGCCCTGGCGGCTATCTGGCGTGAATTGCTTGGGATTGACCCGATAAGCCGGCATGATAATTTCTTTGCACTGGGCGGTCATTCACTGTTGGCGGTACGGGTGATGAACCGGGTAGCAGCTTTAGGTATTGAACTGTCGCTGACCCGCTTATTTGAATCCCCTTCATTGACGGCTTTTGCTCAGGTGATGAATACCCGGCTTGGTGAACTTGGTGAACAAAGCAAGATACTTCCGGCTATCATACCGATATCCCGTGAGGGTGAGCTGCCTCTGTCATTCGCCCAACAACGGCTATGGTTCCTGGCGCAGCTTGAGGGGGTGAGTGATACCTATCATATTCCTCTGGCACTGCGTTTGCGGGGTCAGCTTGATATTGCGGCTTGGCAGTGGGCGCTTGATACGCTGTTGACCCGCCATGAAGCATTACGTTCCGTATTCGTTTCCGTTGATGGTCAACCTCAGATTGAACTGTTGCCGGCTGAATCGGGTTTACTAATGAAAAAATACGATCTGCGTCAAGCCCCGGACGTGGACGAACAGCTTAAGCATGTATGCACACATGAAGCTGAGGCTCCGTTTGATCTCGTTCAAGGGCCATTAATCCGCTCTGTTTTGATACAACGGGCTGATGATGATTATGTATTTTTACTGACTCAGCATCACATTGTTTCAGACGGCTGGTCTGTTAATGTGCTGATACGTGAACTGAACGTGCTTTACACCGCTTTTCTGGTAGGACAACGTGATCCGTTACCTCCATTAGCGATCCAGTATCCTGATTATGCTGCATGGCAGCGTCAATGGCTGTCGGCTGAGCGGGTACAAGTTCAATCTGACTATTGGCGTATTACGCTGGCTGATGCACCGGTCCTGCTGGATTTGCCGACTGACCGACCCCGTCCGCCTCAACAGTCATTTGCCGGTAACGTCTTGCCTATCAATCTGGATGCAGAATTAACAACATCACTTAAGCGCCTGAGTGAACAGCAAGGGGGTACGTTATTCATGACTCTGTTGTCAGCTTGGGCCACGGTCTTGTCACGTCTGTCCGGTCAGGAAGATCTGATAATAGGTACGCCGAGCGCGGGTCGCAGTCGTCAGGAGGTGGAATCCCTGATCGGTTTCTTTGTCAATACGCTGGCCTTGCGTATCGATTTATCGGGCGCTCCGAATGTGACGGAATTGCTGACGCGTGTGCGGAAAATCGCGCTGGCGGCGCAGGATCATCAGGATCTGCCTTTCGAACAAGTTGTTGAGATCGTACAACCACCACGCAGACCAGAACATACTCCGCTGTTCCAGGTGATGTTTGCCTGGCAGGACGGTGAAACAGAGGAATGGCAATTACCAGGATTGGAAGTGGCACCCATCGGGCAGGGATATGATATCGCTAAATTCGATTTGCAACTGGAATTGATGGAGAAGGATGGAGAGGTTGTTGGGACGTTAACTTATTCTTCTGCCTTGTTCGACCTGGAAACGATTGAAAGGCAGGTTGGCTATTTGCAGGCCATGTTGCGAGCAATGGTGAACAATCCTCAACAACTTGTCACAGTTGTCGATATCTTGTCACCCAATGAGCGGACATTATTGTTGGAAAGCTGGAACGCGACCGAAGAGCCATATCCTGAGCCGTTGTGTGTTCACCAATTATTTGAACAACAGGCAGAGAAGACCCCAGATGCCATAGCAGTGAAATATGAAAACCAGACGCTGAGCTATGCGGAACTCAATACCCGTGCTAATCGGCTGGCTCATCAGCTTATTGTACTCGGCGTGAAACCGGATCATCGGGTAGCGATTTGTGCGGCACGTTCACTCGCCCGGGTGGTCGGGTTGCTGGCTGTATTGAAAGCGGGTGGGGCTTATGTGCCGTTGGACCCAGCTTATCCGGGTGAACGTCTGTCATATATTTTGGCTGATGCTGCGCCGGCTATTTTGCTGGCAGACAACGCCGGATGTACAGCGTTGGGTGAAGAGATGCTTTCGGGGCTGACTGTACTTGATCCAAATGTGCTGCCCGACCAGCCGGACGGTAACCCGCAGGTACCGGCATTGACCTCCCGTCATCTGGCGTATGTGATTTACACCTCGGGTTCTACCGGCACGCCAAAAGGGGTCATGGTTGAACATCGTGGGTTGGTTAATCTTATTCAAGATAAAATCGCCCAGTTTGATATTCGCAGCTATAGCAGGATGTTGCAGTTCGCCTCATTTGGCTTTGATGCCAGTGTCTGGGAAGTCATGATGACGCTGTGTGGTGGTGCCAGCCTGATTATTCCTGATGATACTGTTCGTCAGGACCCGCATAGTCTCTGGTGTTACCTGGAAAATCAGGCGGTGACACACGCTTGCCTGACCCCGGCTTTACTCCGGGATGGTACTGATTTATCGGTGATGACTATAAAACCGACGTTGATACTGGGTGGTGAAGCGCCCAGTACGGCACTGCTTCAAGCACTATGTGGTCGGGCAACCGTGTTCAATGCTTATGGTCCGACAGAGATAACGGTTTGCGCCACAGCTTGGCGTTGCCCTTCAAACTATCTAGATGAGACTATTCCTATTGGGCGTCCGACAGCCAATATGCGTGTTTATTTATTGGATGACCACAATCAGCCAGTGCCATTAGGGGCAGTAGGTGAGTTATATATTGGTGGCGCGGGTGTAGCGCGTGGTTATCTCAATCGCCCTGACTTGACCGCTGAACGTTTCCTGACTGATCCGTTTAGTGATACACCGGATGCCCGCATGTACCGAACCGGGGATTTGGCCCGTTACTTGCCGGATGGCAATTTAGTGTTTGTTGGCCGTAATGACCAGCAGGTTAAAATCCGTGGTTTCCGCATTGAACCGGGAGAAATTGAGGCCCGGTTGACCGAATACCCAGCGGTGAGTGAAGCTCTGGTATTAGCATTGGGTGATGAGCAGGATAAGCGCTTGATTGCCTATGTAGTGGCAGAAGCAGATGATGGACTGGCGAACAAACTGCGTGAACATCTGAGTGCAATTTTGCCTGATTATATGGTGCCGGCGGCTTTTGTGCGTTTGGATACTTTCCCGCTGACTCCGAATGGCAAATTGGATCGCCGGGCGCTGCCAGTGCCTGATCAGAACGCCTTTGCTCGTCAGATTTACCAAGCGCCGCAAGGGGAAATTGAAACCGCATTGGCGACTATCTGGAGTGAATTACTGGGAGTTAAACAAATCAGCCGGTACGACAGCTTCTTTGCCTTGGGGGGGCATTCGCTCCTTGCTGTCAGGATGATTGAACGTTTGCGGCGGATTGGACTGGGTGTATCGGTTCAGGCACTATTCCAGCATCCGACATTGAGTGTGCTGGCTCAGTCATTGTCTCAGAGTCATGAGATTAGAGTGCCTGATAACCGTATTACACCGGATACACCTGTACTGACACCGGAGATGTTGCCGCTGATTGATCTGACTCAGCCTGAAATTGATCGCATTGTTGATCAAATACCGGGTGGGATAACCAATATTCAGGATATCTATGCGCTGTCACCGTTGCAGGATGGCATTTTGTTCCACCATTTGCTGGCAAACGAGGGTGATCCTTATCTGCTAATCACCCAACAAGCTTTTGCAGATCGGCATTTGCTGGACCGTTATCTGGCAGCCGTTCAGCAGGTAGTTGACCGCCATGATATCTTGCGCACGGCTTTTGTTTGGCAAGGATTGTCTGTTCCGGCTCAGGTGGTTTGCCGCCAGATACCTTTATCCGTGACTGAACTGATACTTGATCCGGCTGATGGTCTTATTAGTGACCAATTGTCCCAACGTTTTGACTCGTGTCGGTATCGTATCGACTTGAGTCAGGCACCGTTATTGCGCTTTGTCGTCGCACAGGAACCTGATGGTCGCTGGATTCTACTGCAATTGCTGCATCATTTGATTGGCGATCACACCACGCTGGAAGTGATGAACAGCGAAGTGCAGGCATATCTTACCGGGCAGGTAGACAGTCTGCCGGCTCCGGTCCCTTTCCGTAATTTGGTGGCTCAGGCCCAGTTGGGCGTCAGTCAAGAAGAACATACTCGCTTCTTTACCGACATGTTGGCTGAAGTGGATGAACCAACGCTACCATTTGGTTTGGCGGAAGTACACCATGATGGCTCTCAAGTGGTGGAGTCGCATCGGATGCTGACAACTGGGTTGAATAATCGCTTACGTAGTCAGGCTCGGCGTTTAGGCGTCAGTATGGCAGCTCTGTGTCATCTAGCTTGGGCACAGGTGTTGTCGCGAACCAGTGGACAGGCGCAAGTGGTGTTCGGCACTGTATTGTTTGGACGTATGCAGGCAGGTGAAGGTTCTGATAGCGGTATGGGATTATTTATCAATACATTACCGTTGCGGCTGAATATGGATGATACCCCGGTACGTGACAGTGTACGTACGGCACATACTCGGTTAGCAGGTTTGTTGGAACATGAACACGCATCTTTGGCGTTGGCTCAGCGTTGCAGTGGTGTAGCCAGTGGTACACCGCTTTTCAATGCGCTGTTGAACTACCGGCATAATGAACAGCCAATAACCCCGCATGAAATGATGAGCGGGATTGAATTCCTTGGTGCTAAAGAGCGTACTAACTATCCGTTTGTATTGTCGGTGGAGGATGGCGGTTCCGATCTGGGGATAACGGCTCAGGTGGTACAACCGTTTGATCCAGCACGGATATGCGGTTATATGCAACAGGCGCTGGAAAGTCTGGCTGATGCGCTTGAACAGGCACCGGAAACGCCAGTTCGGACACTGAACATTTTGCCTGAAACTGAACGCAGATTATTGCTGAATACCTGGAACGCCACGGAAATCGCTTATCCTAAGCAGTTATGCCTCCATCAATTGTTTGAACAACAGGCAGCGAAAACCCCGGATGCCACAGCACTGATAGCCGGAGATCAAACCCTCAGTTATGCGGAACTGAACACCCGGGCTAACCGACTGGCCCATCAACTGATCGAACAGGGGATACACCCGGATAACCACATTGCGATCCTGTTAGAACGCTCTGTTGAACTGATAGTGGCACAATTGGCTATTCTCAAGGCTGGTGCTGTTTACGTGCCGATAGATCTCAACGTGCCGGATGAACGGAAAAATGGGTTGATGAGTGACTGTTCAGCGAAGTTGTTGATCACGGGGGGGCAGGTAACTATCCCAACTGACCTGGCTCTTCCTGTGCTGCGTTGCACGGGTGAGACACAGAGCATCGGGGAAAAAGCGGACATCAATCCTGACTTACCTCGTTCCAGTACCGAATCAGCGTATATCATGTATACCTCCGGCTCGACTGGCACCCCAAAAGGGGTGATCGTGTCTCATCGGGCGGTAGTCCGGCTGGTCATTAATAATGGGTACGTTGAAATCGGACGGGATGATCGGGTGGTCTTCGCCGCTAACCCTGCGTTTGATGCCAGCACCTTCGAAGTCTGGAGCCCCTTGCTCAATGGCGGAACATTAGTGGTGATTGATCATGCCACGTTATTGACGCCGAAGGCGTTTGTACAGGCGTTACAGGATTATCGAATCACGATTCTGTGGCTGAGTGTCGGGCTGTTTAATCGGCTGGCTGAGGATTTGTCGCCGGTTCTTCCTCAGATCAAGAGCCTGATTGTCGGCGGAGATGTGCTCGATCCGTCGGTGATCGGCCAGATTCTGCGCAATAATCCGCCCCAACAGTTACTGAATGGCTATGGACCGACCGAAGGCACGACCTTTACCACAACATACCGTATTACGGCGTTAGCGCCGGGAGCAACGAAGATCCCGATTGGCCGTCCTATCGCCAACACGCGAGTTTATCTGTTGGATGCGGACAATCACCCGGTGCCGTTGGGGGTGATCGGTGAGATTTATGTGGGCGGAGAAGGGGTAGCCAGCGGTTATCTTAATCGCCCGGATTTGACTGCCGAGCGTTTCCTTGCTGATCCGTTTAGTGATGAGGCAGAAGCGCGGATGTACAAGACCGGGGATTTAGCGCGCTACCTGCCGGATGGCAATCTGGAATTTCTGGGTCGTAACGATCAACAGGTTAAAATCCGGGGTTTCCGGGTGGAGCCGGGAGAAATCGAAGCCCGGTTGATGGAATATCCTGCGGTGCGTGAGGCGGCGGTGCTGGCACAGGATGATGGGCAAGACAAACGTCTGGTTGCTTATGTGGCGGCGGAGCCGGATGAGGGATTATCAAATAGCTTGCGTACTCACCTGAGTTCAATCCTGCCTGATTATATGGTGCCAGCCGCTTTTGTACGTTTGGATTCATTCCCACTGACGCCTAATGGCAAGCTGAACCGCCAGGCATTACCGGGGTTGGGCGAAGAAGCTTTTGCCCGTCAGGTTTACGAAGCGCCACAAGGGGAAATGGAAATAGCCCTGGCGGCTATCTGGCGTGAATTGCTTGGGATTGACCCGATAAGCCGGCATGATAATTTCTTTGCACTGGGCGGTCATTCACTGTTGGCGGTACGGGTGATGAACCGGGTAGCGGCTTTAGGCGTCGAATTGCCGCTCGTAGCCTTGTTTATGTCACCGTCACTTTCTGATTTTGCAGAGAAGATCTGTGCACAATGTAATGAAAATAGTCACAGATTGCCTGAAATTACTCCGGTATCTCGTGGTAGCGCTCTGCCATTGTCGTTTAGTCAGCAGCATCTGTGGTTCCTTGCACAGTTGGAGGGGGTGAGTGATACCTACCATATTCCTGTCATACAGCGTTTGCGTGGTCAGCTTGATATTGGGGCTTGGCAGCGGGCGCTTGATGGTCTGTTTGCCCGTCACGAGGCTTTACGTTCTGTCTTTGTGACGGTTGAGGGTCAACCACAGGTCGAATTGTTACCGGCTAAATCCGGTATACCCATGAAAAAATATGATTTGAGAGGCGCTACTGATGCCGATGAGCAGCTCAAGCGTTTGTGTCTGGAAGAGTCTGGGGCATCGTTTGATCTCGCCCACGGCCCCTTAATTCGTTCCAGTTTGATACAACTGGCAGATGGGGATTACGTATTTCTGTTGACCTTGCATCATATTATTTTCGATGGTTGGTCTTTAGGGATACTGAAATCAGAACTAAGTGCCCTCTATGCGGCTTTTTTGGCAGGGGAACCTGATCCGTTGCCTCCGTTGACGATTCAGTACCCTGATTATGCTGCGTGGCAGCGTCAGTGGCTTTCCATTGAACGCTTACAATCTCAATCCGACTGTTGGCGTACTATGTTGACGGGTACGCCGGTACTACTTGATTTGCCAACCGATCGACCACGCCCCCCTCGGCAGTCGTTTACTGGGAGAATATGGTCTATCAATCTGGATGCAGAATTAACACAATCCCTCAAACGTCTGAGTGAACAGCAGGGCACGACGTTATTCATGACTATTCTATCCGCGTGGGCCACGGTCCTGTCGCGCCTGTCAGGCCAAAATGATCTGGTTATCGGTACACCCAGCGCAGGTCGTGGTCGTCAGGAGATTGAATCTCTGGTGGGCTTCTTTGTTAATGTATTGGCTTTACGCATTGATTTATCAGGAGAGCCGGATGTGTCTGAGCTGCTAGCGCGCGTGCGGCAAACCACGCTAACGGCACAGGACAATCAGGATCTGCCGTTTGAACAGGTGCTGGAAATTGTGCAACCGCCGCGCAGACTGGCCCATACGCCGTTATTCCAAGTGATGTTTGCCTGGCAGAATAATGAGAATACGGAATGGAAACTACCGGAACTGGAATTGTTATCTACCGAGCAAGTTTTTTATATGGTCAAGTTTGATCTTGAACTGAACTTGTTTGAAGAAGATGGCGGGATTGTGGGATATCTGGGCTATGCAACGGCATTGTTTGATCAACAGACCATAGAGCGATACGTGACGTATTTACAAACGGTACTGAAAGCTATGGTCGCTGACCCAAAACAGCCTGTCAGGGATATTGATATTTTGGCACCTGCGGAGCGCACATTGTTGCTGGAAAGTTGGAACGCCCCTAAAACTGTGTGTCCTGAGAAATTATGTATTCATCAACTGTTTGAACAGCAAACGGAGCAAAAACCGGATACGACGGCGCTGGTGTATGAAGAACAAACCCTCAGCTATACGCAATTGAATGCTTGTGCTAACCGACTGGCTCACCAATTGATTGCTCTGGGGATAACACCAGAGCAACGGGTGGCGATTTGTGTGACCCGTTCACTGGCAATGGTAGTAGGGTTGCTGGCAGTACTAAAAGCTGGCGGAGCCTATGTACCATTAGATCCCACTTATCCGGGGGATCGTCTGGCTTATATGCTGGATGAAGCTGCCCCGTCAGTAGTACTGGCGGATGAGACTGGACGTGCTGCGCTGGATGAACAAGTGCTGACAAAATTCACTGTACTTGATCCGAATATCTTGCCTAATCAGCCGGACAACAACCCGCACATACCTGCGCTAACCTCGAGGCATCTGGCGTATGTGATTTACACCTCGGGTTCTACCGGTACACCAAAAGGCGTGATGCTTGAGCATCGAGGGTTAGTTAACCTTATTCGGGATAAAATCACTCAGTTTGATATTCGCGCGGAGAGTCGGATGTTACAGTTTGCCTCATTTGGTTTCGATGCCAGCGTCTTGGAAATCATGATCGCGCTGTGTGGTGGTGCCACGTTGGACATTCCCGCCGATACAGTTCGTCAGGACCCACTTCGTCTCTGGCATTATCTGGAACAACAGGCGGTGACTCACGCTTGCTTGACACCGGCTCTGCTTCGGGATGGTGCTGATTTACCGGAGATAGCAATAAAACCGACATTGATATTAGGTGGTGAAGCACCGGGTACGGCTCTGCTTCAGGCGCTGCGTGGGCGGGCAACCGTGTTCAATGCCTATGGTCCGACAGAAATCACTGTGTGCGCCACTACTTGGCGTTGTCCGCCTGATTATACGGAGACATTAATCCCTATTGGCCGCCCAACGGCCAACACCTATGCTTATCTGCTGGACGCTTATGGCCAGCCTGTACCATTGGGGGCAGTGGGGGAATTATATCTCGGGGGTATCGGTGTAGCGCGCGGTTATCTTAATCGCTCTGACTTGACCGCTGAACGTTTCCTGACTGATCCATTTAGTGACACACCGGATGCCCGTATGTACCGAACCGGGGATTTGGCGCGTTACTTGCCGGATGGCAATTTAGTGTTTGTAGGCCGTAACGATCAGCAGGTTAAAATTCGCGGTTTTCGGATTGAACCCGGTGAAATCGAAGCCCGGTTGACTGAATATCCTGCGGTACGTGAGGCTATCGTTATGGCTCTGGGGGATGGACAGGACAAACGGCTGGTTGCCTATGTGGTAGCAGAAGCAGATAACAGATTGATTACCCATTTGCATAGTCATCTGAGAACACTATTGCCTGACTACATGGTGCCGACAGCTTTTGTGCGTCTGGATGCCTTCCCGTTGACACCTAACGGCAAGCTGGATCGTCGGGCGCTGCCAGTGCCTGATCAGAGTGCTTTTGCTCGTCAAATCTATGAAGCGCCGCGAGGAGAAGTTGAGATCGTGCTGGCCGCTGTCTGGAGTAAATTGCTGGGAGTTAAGCAGATAGGCCGATATGACAATTTCTTTGCGCTGGGTGGACACTCGCTGCTTGCTATGCGAATGATAAACCTTGCTGCGGAGCGAGGTTTGATTTGCTCATTGAATAATCTGTTCCAATTTCCTGTGTTGGCTGAACTGGTAGCAGAAATCACATCAGAATCGCTAACTCCATCGAAAAGAAGTGCGATACCGGTGCGACCTGACGGAATTGAGCCACCACTATTCTTTGTTCCTAGCGGCATGGATGATTATTCCTATGTCTTTGGGCTGGCTCAGCATATCCAGTCGGATTACCCGATTTATGCGTTACCCTGGCCATCCATTAATGAAGAACAGGCATCGACTATTGAGGAATTGGCTACCAGAATGATCACCTTTATGAAGGCCGTTCAACAGCAAGGGCCGTACCGAATATATGGTTACTCTTCTGGTGGCGTATTGGCTTATGCCATTGCTCAGCAGCTTCTGAACGCCGGTGAAATGGTGAACTTCTTAGGCTTGATTGACACGCCAGCGCCTCACCGCTTCAAGACCCGTGTCATTCAGCCAAAACTTCAATTTCTTGCGGAATTGGCAAGGCAGTCAGTGGATAAACATCCCCAGAAGATTGAAGCATTGCACCAGAAAATGGATGAACTGGACTTGGTGCAATTTATTGCAGCAGCGCAGAAGCTGGAATTGTATCCGTCAAATCTGCGTCCTGACTTGATTGCAAAACGGTGGGAACAGATGGGAAATTATGTACAAATGGTCAAAGATTATGAACCACAAGCAGTCGCGATCAAGCTACATCAATTCTATGCAATGGAATCTTACCCACAGATTCCTTTCGTTACCGATGTTGCATTACAGTCTTTAAATATGGAGCCGTCACTAGGTTGGGAGCAGATAATGCCTGACTCTTCGCTACAACTCACTTCTATACCCGGTGACCATTTTAGTTTGATGGAAGATAGTGAGAATAAAACTATTTTGGCTAAGACCTTAAGCAGAGCGTTGGCAGTGAATTGTGAAGCAGAAGCGCTGTAATGTCAGTAACATTGCAGGAACAGGGCGCAATATTGATTCCCATCCGCTGATGCTGCTGATGATAAAGTTGTTCGGTTAAAGATTCTTATCGCAGCTGAGCATTTTATTCTGAGTAAACAGCACCGAATATTGATGATTTCGGTGCTGATTTTGGGGCATTACTCCCTAGTCATTAAAAAGACCTGTTAAATGGTCTTTGTTGTTGTTTTCAACAGGAAGGGCTAATGTAAAACCTATTAACAAGTCTTTTGGAGTATTTCTATGGCTAACATAATCTTATCAGATACTAGCGCAAGCATTAGTGAACTTAAAAAGAACCCGATGGCGACTGTTAACGCTGGGGCTGGATACCCTGTTGCTATCCTAAATCGTAACCAGCCAGCGTTTTATTGCATTCCGGCTGAACTTTACGAACAGATACTTGATGCTTTGGACGATCAAGAACTCGTTCGACTCGTCAATGAGCGTAGAAAACAGATATTGGTCGATGTAGATTTGGATCATTATCTATACCCTATAACGTGAAATTCAGGGAAGATGCATTTAAAGAGTGGAAGAGGCTTGATAAATCAATCCAGCAACAATTTGCTAAAAAGCTAAAAAAGTGTTGTGTTGAGCCTCATATTCCATCAGCTAAACTTCGCGGCATACCGAATTGCTATAAAATAAAATTACGCGCTTCTGGTTTTCGCTTGGTTTATGAGGTCATGGATGATGTGCTGATTATTGCTGTTGTCGCAGTGGGTAAACGCGAACGGAATGAAGCATATGAACTGGCAAGTAAAAGACTAAGATAGCCTTATGTTATCGCTTTAATTCGGTTGGGAAATATTGATGACTTCGGTGTTGATTTTGGCACTTATTGCACAAAGAAACACTTTTTCGATACCGAGAAATCCTATTTTTCCAGTGCATTCTGTGGCTGTTTCGGGAGACCATAGAT
The DNA here is from genome assembly GCF_001280945.1 of Photorhabdus heterorhabditis. NCBI lineage: Bacteria > Pseudomonadati > Pseudomonadota > Gammaproteobacteria > Enterobacterales > Morganellaceae > Photorhabdus > Photorhabdus heterorhabditis. The sequence goes on from NZ_LJCS01000008.1 coordinate 105,310, forward strand.
TTTTATGGTCTCCCTTATAACTATAATGTTCCAAGTCAACCCACTTAAGGGGCTGATAAGCCCCATAAACTGTCCTGTTATCCGATAAGCGCCTTTGCTTTAGCCTTTATATCCTCCAGCTCTGAAGAATTAACATGACCTTTCTTTGTTACTTTTCTAGCTCGCCAATCAACACATGTCACCTGATCAGCTAAGGCAACACTGTCACGGCTTCCTGATAATTCAACTTCAAAAGGATAATCTTTCGCCTTCGTTGTACAAGGAACACAGAGCAGTAATCCCACTTTATTATTATAGGCAAATGGACTCAGCACTACTGCGGGGCGATGACCTCCTTGCTCGTGTCCAGCCACAGGATCAAAGTCAATCCAAATAATATCGCCAGAATCAGGCACAAAACGAGAAACCATTAGATCAATTCCTTACCTACTGGAGAACCAAAATCCATTTTTTCATGAATATTTTCGGGGGTAATCCCAGCTAATAGCGCATCGAGAGAATATTCTTTCGCCTTGACCGGAATAATGATAATTCGACCATCTTCGACAGCAATATCAACCGTATCATCAATACTAAGTGAAGCAGCTTGCATAATAGCGACCGGAAGACGTACAGAAGGGCTATTACCCCATTTTTTCACGACGACTTGTGCCATGTTTAAATCCTCTAAGTATCAACAATGAAGATACTCTATCAGTGATTATTTTAAGTGTCAACTTTGTTGATACTTCACTTACGAACCCTATCGGGGAGAGCGTAAAATCTATGGTCGCCCTCGTTTTTGCAACACTCATTTTGATGAATTTTGGGCTTGCTTAAATCTATCCGGCGTCACTATAGGCAAGGAACCTGCGCCTCGATGAGTTCCGCGCCTGATGAACCTTA
>NZ_LJCS01000009.1:0-100310 GCF_001280945.1 Photorhabdus heterorhabditis
CCTGATATTATGGGCTATTTTTAGCCTGTTATGGGTTGTCAGTCCCAATAACAGGCAATCAATCTCTGTGGGTTTATTTTCAATGCCAGTCTTTTGCGACACCCTCTTTACGGCGGGGAGCAGTCACTTTGCTTGTTTTTATACTTTGTTGCTAAATCGGCAGGCGCAGCTAACGAAAGAATATGATAGAATCCGCCCCCTGCGGATATGAACAGATAAAGGAAGGCTATGAACGTAATCAAAGGTGTTGTTGCAGCTCCACAAGCCCGTGTGGCGATTGCTATTGCACGTTTTAACCACTTCATTAATGACAGTCTGTTAGACGGCGCGGTAGATGCGCTTGAGCGTATCGGTCAGGTTGCCTCAGAAAATATTACTGTTGTCTGGGTTCCTGGTGCATATGAATTACCATTGACGGTGAAGACACTGGTTGAAACTCAAAAATATGACGCAGTTATCGCGCTGGGTACAGTTATCCGCGGTGGTACCGCTCACTTTGAATACGTTGCTGGTGAATGCAGTTCCGGTCTGTCTAATGTGGCAATGACCAGTGAAATTCCAGTGGCATTTGGTGTTCTTACTACAGAAAGCATTGAACAGGCGATTGAGCGCGCTGGAACTAAGGCGGGTAATAAAGGTGCAGAAGCTGCATTAACCGCCTTGGAAATGGTCAATGTCATTAATGCCATTAAAGGCTGATTTTAGTTTTAATTAAGGGGAATCTTGTGAAACCTGCTGCTCGTCGTCGTGCTCGTGAGTGCGCTGTTCAGGCTATATACTCATGGCAGTTATCTGGCAATGACATTGCTGATATTGAATTACAGTTTTTGTCGGAGCAGGACGTCACTGATGTTGACGTAACCTATTTTCGTGAATTGCTGTCAGGGGTAGCTGTGAATGCGGTTAAACTGGATGCTTTTATGGCTCCTTATCTTTCCCGTCAGCTCGAAGAGTTAGGTCAGGTAGAAAAAGCCATTTTACGTATCGCTATATTTGAACTAAGTTATCGTGATGATGTCCCTTATAAAGTGGCTATTAACGAAGCTATCGAATTGGCAAAAGTCTTTGGTGCTGAAGATAGTCACAAATTCGTGAACGGAGTACTGGATAAATCGGGTCCAGCAGTACGTAAGAAAAGAAAGTAACTGCTTGCCGGGTTTTTCCCACCGCAGACGATGATTTGTAAGGCCGGTTATCCCCGGCCTTATGTTCATAATCATCAGTAACTTTTTGGAATTTTATTATGGCATGTGGCGAATTTGACCTCATTGCACGTTATTTTGATCGTCAGGCAACTAATCGGCGTGATGTCAATCTTGGTATTGGTGACGACTGTGCATTGATGACGATAGCCGATAAACAGCAATTGGCTGTTAGTACGGATACCTTGGTTTCAGGCGTTCATTTCTTACCTGATATCTCTCCTGAAGATTTAGCTTATAAATCTCTTGCTGTGAATCTTAGTGATTTGGCTGCTGTTGGTGCTGATCCTGCCTGGCTTTTATTGGCGTTAACATTACCGGAAGTGGATGAAAGTTGGCTCAGAGGGTTCAGCGATAGCCTGTTTGGACAATTGAACTACTACGGTATGCAACTTATTGGTGGTGATACCACCCTCGGACCAATGAGTCTGACGTTAACGATTCATGGTTTGGTTCCCGTAGGCAGAGCATTGAGACGTACTGGCGCAAGAAATGGCGATTGGATTTATGTGAGCGGCTCGTTGGGTGATAGTTCGGCGGGTTTGGCTCTGTTACAAAACCGTTTGCAGATCGCTGATCCTGAAGCCTGTAATTGGTTAATCCAACGTCATCTCAGGCCGCAACCGCGTATTTTGCAAGGGCAGGCGCTGCGTGGGCTGGCAACATCAGCAATTGATTTATCTGATGGATTGATTTCCGATCTAGGGCACATCCTGAAAGCCAGTCGATGTGGGGCCAGAATAAATCTGGATGCGATTCCTTACTCCGATGCGATGAGCCAATATATTGAACCACAGCAGGCTCTGATGTGGGCTTTGAGTGGCGGGGAAGACTATGAATTATGTTTTACCGTCCCGGAAAGGAATCGCGGTGCTTTAGAAATCGCTTTGGCTCATACTGGGGCTAGTTTTAGTTGTATCGGGCAGATTATGCCGGAATCGGAAGGAATTCGTTACTACAGTAATAATAAAGAGATTAAATTGGATCTGAAAGGGTTTGATCATTTTATTAAGGAAGAAACTCATGGATGAAGCAAAACGTCGTTTACGGATGAGTAATCCTTGGCATTTGTTAGCGACAGGTTTTGGTAGTGGTTTATCGCCGATAATACCGGGGACAATGGGATCTGTGGCTTCTATTCCATTTTGGTTATTACTGATGCAATTTCCAGAATGGATTTGCTGGTTGGTTATTATTATCGGGATGTTGTTTGGGATAATGATTTGCCAGCGTACTTCTGATGATATGAAAGTACATGACCACGGCAGTATTGTTTGGGACGAATTTATCGGTATGTGGATCACGCTGATGGCAATTCCAGTTATTAACTGGCAGTGGGTTTTGACTGGTTTTATTGTGTTCCGTATTTTTGATATGTGGAAGCCGTGGCCAATTCGCTGGTTTGATCGCTATGTTCACGGTGGATTAGGTATCATGTTGGATGATATTATCGCGGCTATATTTTCGTTCGTGATTGTCTGGTTATTGGCGTCCTATCAGGTTTTTGCTTTCTGATGTGCGCTAATGAGGTTGATATTAAGTTTGGCGCGCTGCATGAGTGTAGCGCATATTTTTCCTTTCAATAAACTTAAAGTTTTATTTTTATTTAAATAACATAAAATACATATTTATTTTAACTTAAGTATAAATTTTAAAAAAATTAATAATGTTATTGTTTATATCATATTTATGGTTGGTAAATGGGTATTTAATTGGCCTTTTAAATTATAAAAAATACCTAATAGGTATATACCCTATTGATTTCAAGATGCATCGCGGCGGCAAGGGAACGAATCCCCGGGAGCATAGATAACTATGTGACCGGGGTGAGTGAGTGCAGCCAACAAAGAGGCAACTTGAAAGATGACGGGTATAAGTGTTAATTAATAATCTATGTTTGATAAGTGTTTTATATTTCAATTCCCTGTTTTATATGATATTTAAGTCAAACGGAAATCGATAGAAATGAGAAGTATGGCATATATCATCTGGTTTGTTTTTAAAATAATTCTTGGTGAAAATTGAAAATATATCAGAGGATAAAACCAACATAATAACAGTTCCTATGGAGCTAAGACTGGCGCTGGAGGGATAAAAATAATATTTAAATACCGAACGTAATATTATGTAAATCTTGTTGTTATTATAATATATACCCAATAGATTTCAAGCCGCAGTGCGGCGGCAAGAGAACGCATCCCCAGGAGCATAGATAACTATGTGACTGGGGTAAGTGAACGCAGCCAACAAAGCAGCAGCTTGAAAGATGAAGGGTATAAAAGAATAGATTGAATTGGTTATTTTAAATAGAGACAAAATTATGTTATTAAATATTGATTTTGATAATGCGCTACAAGGTTTTTTATATCCTAACATACATGCTTTATTAGTTTCTCAGAATGACCAAATAGTTCTGGAGAAATATTTCTCTGGAGAAGATGAATGCTGGGGTGAAAAAAACGGCAAAGTGACTTTTGACAAGGACAAATTACATGACGTAAGGTCAATTACCAAAGGCATTTTAGCTATTTTATATGGAGCGGCGATAGAATATCATCAGGCTCCAAAACTCCAGGATAGGTTAATTAACGTATATCCTGAATATAGGGAAAACAATTCATATAATGGATTGAAAGTAGAGCATATTATAACAATGACATCAGGTATGGATTGGAATGAAAACTATCCATATGATGATATAAAAAATGATGAAATCGCAATGGAACATTCACCAGACAGGTATCATTATATATTTTCCAAACCAGTTATTAGTATTCCGGGCAAGAGGTGGAACTACTCAGGAGGATGCTCAGCATTACTGGGGGGCATAATTGATCGGACTTCTGGGCATACCCTATCTAATTTTGGAGATAAAACCTTATTTACCAAGTTAGGGATAAATCAATTTCATTGGTATAAAGGAAGGGATGGTATTGACTCAGCGGCATCTGGGCTTCGCTTGACAGGTCGCGGGCTGTTAAAAATCGGGCGATTGATGCTAAATAAAGGGCGGTATAACGGTATTGATGTTATTCCTTCAGCATGGATAGAGGAGATCCTTAAAGTCCGGGTAAAAACAGATGATAGCGACTATAAGTGTTACGGATATCACTGGTTTATTGGCGGTTACTATTCTTGCCAGTTGAATAAATATTTTAAATGGTTCGCTGCCATAGGAAATGGCGGTCAGGTCCTGTTGATATGCCCGGAGTTAGACGCTGTAGTTGTCATATTCAGCGGAGAGTATAATAAAGATAGCATTTGGGATGATATTAAAAGGTTGCTCGATAACTGTATTTTTCCATTGTTATCGGCGAGATATTTTAAATAATAAATATACCCGTCATCTTTCAAGTTGCTGCTTTGTTGGCTGCGTTCACTTACCCCAGTCACATAGTTATCTATGCTCCTGGGGATGCGTTCTCTTGCCGCCGCACTGCAACTTGAAATCTATTGGGTATATCTGTAATCAGGTGCATGGTTGGTTCACTGATTAAAGTAAATTAATAACATTATTCTCTCCTGAACAATGTGCTTAAAATTGTCTGTATATATATGCTAACAGGTATGATACTGATAATGCAGGCGATATTGCCGCCTGCATTAATATTAATGATTTTTGCTTATCTGGGCTTATTATTACTAATAGTAATAATAAGCAGAAATGCCGTGTAAGTTCCTGCCATTGTCCAGTTATTCGTATGGCATAACTGGCGTATCTTCATGGTATTTAGTTTCATGTAAATAAATGGTATTCCCTTCAATTTTACTTACTCCAAAGCATGCTTTGGGTGAGTATAAAACTTCATTTTCACCACCATTGTTAAATTGCAGGCCATAATCAACACGTAAACTCCTACCACTGTTACCTTGCACAACAAATAATATCGCACGTTCTCCTCTTCCGGCAACGCTAAATCCTTCTGCTACAGATTTAGTTTTTGACGTTGAGAAAAATTGAGCAGCCTTGAATACTGGAATTTGATCTGGGTTATTCCTTTTAGTATTTTCAAAATTCCTTACTAATTTATTATAACCGGCTTCTGTAATACCTTGTCCCCGATAAGTCTTTATCATTTTTCCTTGGGGCTGATAGAGATCATCTGCCGCAGCTTGAACTATGTCTTTTGTATTTCCTTGACAACTTTGCTCTATCAATGATTTCACGTTCTGCCATTCTTTTTGTCGATAATTATCAGCATGGGCTTTGTAGTATTCATTATAGATTGCTTTACTGCTGATGCTTGGTAAATCACTAAGATTATTTTTTCGATATATTGCTCTTGCTGCTTTATTTAATACTGAGCATCCAGCATTAGAGTGGTAAATACGTCCGAATTCTAACAACCTTGCGCTGGCTTTTTTATGATACTCAACAAGCTTAGCTTCTAACTTAAGCTTTTTAGATTGAATATTATTTAACGTATTATCAACTTCTTTTAATTCCATTTCCGCCGGCTTATATTTCAATGCGGTCTTTTCTTTCAGCGAATAATCCTTTTCATCTAATACCTGCTTCTGATTTTTTAATTCATCTATTTTCTTCTGAATAGGTTTTATATCATCTTTTAATTTAGATATTTCACTTTCAAGTTTAGTAATATCTTTTTTTGTGGATTCTATTTTGTGTTTCATAAAGTTTATCGAAAGATTGTTATCCCCCGAATTATATTTATCTTTTGCTTGTGCTTTTTCTTCTGCGTAGCGATTTTTGTGAATAATATTTTTAATACATCCTGTATTGACTGGTTTTAGCTTTCCATTTTTTAGCCTTAATTCAGTTTCTCCTCCCAAATTTTTTACATTACTTAAACTTTCCATAGCTGTTGTGAGTTTAGAAATATTTTGATTATCATTTTTTACCCAACGTTGACGTTGGGTGATCTTATCTGATCTTACTCTTACATACTCTTGGAGTTCTTTTGAATCACTTTGTATAACAGATAGTTGAGAGTGAATGTTTTTACGCACCTCTAAATTTTCAGGTGTGTTTTTTATTCCGTTGATTTTTCCTAAAAGAAAAAACTGTTTTTTTTCCAGCTCACTAGCTTTTGCTGACAAGCAACTTATTTCGGAATTGATGGTATTAATATTGATACTATTTTGCATTTTCAAAACATAACTCTCCATATAAAAAATTAAAAATATTCATAAAAAACAATTGGTTAAAAGGTAATTGGTTAATTGAGTTAAATATCAGCCATTGAATTGGGTTTTACGCTATCTATAGCAAAAATTTTCAGCTATGGCTTCCCTTCTGATAAGCCTGCCTGTATATCATTTGTATGTAACAAAAACGACACAACATTATTAAAACAGGTATGATTTAAATTTTTGGTCATTTAAAATAGCTTCTTAATGGTTTTTTTCGTTACATTGTTCCTGAAACCCCAATAATGCTTTATGATTGATAAGTATGGGTTATTGTTGGCATAACGGTCCCTTAATATTATCCACTGAGATTTTAATCTCATCATTTTCATATTTCAAATTAACCTTTTTGAAAGGCTGTTGCTGGGTTTAAATTTATGTTGAAAGCATGTCCACATATCTAGGGGGCAATTTTTAATTTTTTACAAAGGTGCTCATCAATGAAATGATTACACTGTTATAATGATGAATAAAATGAAAAAAAGTGAAACTTTATTCATAATTTTCTTTTCATGATGAGTGGAGTTAATTGGTTAAAATTTTCTTATATACCCAATAGATTTCAAGATGGATCGCGACGGCAAGGGAGTGAATCTCTGAGAGCATAGATAACGATGTGACCGGGATGAGTGAATGCAGCCAACCAAGAGGCAACTTGAAAGATAACAGGTATATCCAGTGATAAAATTCGGTATGACATTACATACTTTCAAAATAAAAGCTGAACTGGTAATGAATGAAAGACATTGGGCTGATTAGATTCATATTTTAATTATGAAAAGAGTCAGATATTGAATATCTGTTTGCAAAGATAAATGAATCATCAAAAGTCAGAGCCAATGCTAGGCACTATGTTTTCGGAAACTTAATTTGTGGAACCAAAGCATTGTGTTTGAGCATACAATTGCGCCAGGCGCTGCCCGGATCTCCATTATCCAAAGTAGTCTCGGTAAAATAGGGAATTCCAGTTGTTACAGATTTGGTATAGTTACTGTTACCAAGTGGTTCAGATTGTGAACTTACATAGAAGGCAAATGTAAAAACATGTTTCCCCTCGTTCCCTGTTATTTTCTTAGAAAGCTCGGTTACACAATCTTTAGCTGAACTATTAATTTGGTTGAACTTTGTATCAGTCTGATTTTCTGTAGATATTTTTGTCGTACACCCGGTAATGAATATAGCTAGAAAAATTGAAATAATTAGACCGAATCGCATATTTTCCATCCTGGTGTTTGATTTGCTTGGAAAAATATTTTTAGAGTAACTCTTTTTAAATTTATGAGTAGAAAAATTTATCTGGGTTATTTAATGATTAAGTATACTCATGGCTCATTAGAATGAAAATCTATTTAACATGGTCGTATCTTTGTTGGCTCATATGGCACCTTGAAACACATTGATACCTATCATATGGCTCAAGAAATCTGAATTTCACATTTAGTAAGGAGAAAATTTAATTGTGGTCATTTTGAATCAATTGCAGTCGACAAAATGAATAGTTGGAAGAGGGAGAATTGAAAAATGTACGGCCAATTGGTGTTGTTAGATGCGGTTATGTCAGAGCCAGTAATAATTTTAACTGTATGTTTTTCTATATTGTTATATTAAAAGCTAAAAATTATTGTTTTCGTATTCAGTCAGTTAACAGAGAATACATGAGGGACGCTCCTGCGGCTATTTCATGTTTGTGATTTTTTCTGATTAGCCACATAAAATCAAAAAAAACTGAGTCTTTTTTTTTCACTGGTGATTTTACGATGGTATGGGTAGTCTTGTGCCTCGAATATAGGTTATTAACTGTATTCAATAATCTACTTCAGTATGAATGAGTAAAGTAGAATTCTATTTTTTATAAAGAGGTTATATCTAATGGCTGGGACAGTAAGCAAACCCAATTTAACAGATGGTCGACTGACTACGATTGATGCTGCTGGCACATTTCAGGAATTCATTAAAGTTGCAGATACAGCAATTGAAGAGTTTCTAACAGCTCATACCGAAGAAGGTGGGGCTTTAAACCTTTCATCTGCGGACTCATTAAAGCTTCAGCAATTGATGTCAGATCAAAGTATTGCCGCTCAAACAGGGACATCCACGTTAAAAGCGGTAAAAGATAATATCGTAGCGGCAGCACGTAATATCTAATATTTGCCTTGAAAAAAGGGTAGTAAAATATATTTTTAACATAGAAGAGTCTTTAATGGTACATTTGTTGAGTCCAGAAAATGCTTACTCTGGGGTGAACCTGGTAATATTGCTTTGCCTGGTGCTTCTGTCAGCTGTTTTTTTCATCTGCTTTTCGGGCTTTGTTAAGTACAATATTGTCTTGAATATTTTGAAAAATGCTATGGGGACTCAACAAATACCACCATCTATTGTTGTGAATCTATTAGCTGCCCTTTTAGCATTAAATAGTATTTGGGGAGATTTAGAGCCGGGTCTGGAAAGAATTAAGCCATATTTTACTGATACGTATGATAAATCAATACCGATAATTGATCCTATTGGCGGATTAGGGATTAGCAATAATGATCTGAGCAAATCAGGTGATGTGACTATGTATCATTTGGTTTCACGTATTGACGAATACTTCCCTGAAATAATAGCAAGGGCTGAACGCAAATCTCTGGAATTAGAAAAGTTATTTACTCTTCCCATAGAGTTTAATGATGGGAGTGGCAGTGTGCTTAAACCGTTGCTTGGGGGGCTAATACTGGATTTATACAAAGGGTTCGAATTGGGAATTAAACTCTATATGATATTTGTCAGTATAGATTTCTTGATTGCTATTATCCTTAGTGGTGTTGGTATGAGCATGCTATCGCCTACAGTCATATCAATACCGATTAAATTGGCTGTATTTTATTTTTCCGACGGCTGGACTATTTTGTTCAATACATTGGACGGATGATGGAAAATTTTCTCTTCCCCAGTTGGTTAAGCTATGCTGCTTTCTTCTTATTTCTGAAAATATATAATCCAACCCGATTGTTTCTTGACAATATAACGATCACTGCAATATCCGTATTTTTTGCTGTTTATGTGGGTTCTCAGGATTGGGGAGGAGCACCAGACTACCTTTGGGTTGTTAGGGCTGTGGTATTTGCATTGTTTGTCTCAGTTCCTTTTTGGTTGGGTAGTATGGTTGGTAGTATTATTCAGCAACTTTTGTTACTCAATGAACAATCGGTTCAGGATAAGCGGTTTACTGAAGAGTCTGAAGCATTAGCCAGGATGAGTGGTTTATTATTCATTATGTATGCTTTGGATAACGGTGCGTTATTTACACCTATTATTAACTTACTAAATGGTGACATCAGTATTGGCACTGGAGAGTACAGCGATATGGATTTTCAACGACTGTACTTTTTAATCGTTGGTTATCTGAAAATGACGGCAATAGTGGCAAGTAAATATATGATTGTCATCATATCTATTTCGATTTGTGTGGTAATGGTAGATCTATTTTTCAAAAAATCCTCATTATCAATATTTGTTACTGCCGACCTAAAAACAATACTCGTGATTATCCTTTTGAATACATGGTTTTTTAATGATCAATTGTATTTATTCCAGAAAATGACCGGGGTTTCCCATGAATGAAATATCAATTCCTTCACTTCATTTTGCTATACCAAATGAATTTTCAGATTTTCAGGAGATGATGACAAAAATGAGTCAAGAGGAGGAGTCACCAACTAAATTGGTATCAAATGAGTCGATAAAGTCTGATACAGATGATGAGATTATCCCTGATGAAGAGATGGCTGAAATTATAATTCAATATATGATAACTAATAATACAATTAAGATGTTAAAACAACATCAAGAAGCAATGAAGGAAATTTTAGATGAAGAGTAAGGTCGTATTTTTTTTCTTGCTATGCTTGATAGGCACTACAGCTAATGCACAAGTTATGCTGAAAAAAGATGAAATGAACCTCAAAGAGGCTTTAATTGCTATTGCGAAAGATGAGCAATTAAAACTGGTAGATGGTCTGGATGATAAGACAAGTCGACAGCCGTTAACTCAGGTGCTGAGAGGAGAAGGCACAGAATTATTGGCTAAACTTTCGGATGTCTATGATTTTGACTGGTATATTTATGGTGGGACGATAAGCGTACAGTCAGGGCAGTCTTATATAAATTATACCTATAAACCGAAGAATATCTCTCCCGAAGTCCTGTTAACTGAGCTTGAATATGCTTTTCAAACTAATAGTACGATAAAGATAAAATTGATAGAAAGAGGAAACTCTTTATTGTTTTCCGGGCCTCGTAATTTTATCAATGATGTTCTGTCATACTCGAGCATGACAGACAATAACGAATTTTTGGAAAACGGTAATGATCTTGAAATTGCCAGGATTGAGTTTAACTATCTATCGGTCGTTGACCGTAATATCAATACCTTTGGTGGGTCGGTTAATTTCCCTGGGGCAGGTTCACTTATTTCTGGTGCTCTTTCAAATATGGGCCAATTTAAAAATGCGGCAGATGGTGAAATGCTGGAACGTGCCTACAAGGTAAAGTTAAATGAGGGTGATAAGCAAAAATTAGAGCAGGAGGAAAAAACATCAAAAGTTCAGGTTATTCCAGGTACTAATGCCTTACTGGTACGCGGTACCCCGGACGAAATTACACTGGCAAAACGCATTGCCTCAATGATTGATGTTAAAGGAAAGCAATTGATGTTTTCCCTGAAAGTGTATGATGTCGCTGCGGACAGAACAGAGCACTTTGGTGCCGACAGCTCAATGCTGAATGGTTCTACAGGAATATATGACATATTGACTCTGCCTTATTCCGCGACCAAGGATTTTTTAAATAACTTTCAGGCCATGTATAGTAATGGATTAGCACGAAGCGTTTATTCTACTAACCTACTTATATTGGAAAACCATCAAGGGCATTTTGGTAAGAAAGATACGATAACGGTGAATCTGGTTTCTAATAAAGAGGTCGAGAGCCTGAAGATAGAGGCGGATAATAGCCTTTATGTTACCGGTCGTGTACTTCCTTCCGGTGGTGTTCAGGCTAAGCTTGAATATATCGAGGAACACTTTGATGATGATAAAAGTAGTAACCAGAATGGCGTTTCCCAGCCGCCAAAAATCAGCTCGCAATCATTATCCTCAGAAGCATTTATTAAACCAAATGAAACGATTATTTTGGGTGGTTTTGATAATATAGAAACGCTATCTTCTGAATCAGGCGTGCCAGTTTTATCGAGTATTCCGTTATTAGGTGAGATATTTAAAAATACCAAGTTAACGAAGCGTAAATACAAACGATATATTGCGGTTTCATTTCAGGTGATTGATTAATGTTGCAACGGTTTTTTAAAATCAAAGAGTCCTATCAAGATATGGTTATCTGCTATGTGAACGTTGATACGTTTGTCGGGCAGGAATGTCTGGTACATACCGTTGAGGGCGAGCGTATCCGAGGGGAAATTATGAAAATAGCCGGGCATCAGATAGAAATAAAACTGCTACAACCCGGTACTGTTCAGCGTAATGGAAAAGTTGAAATTCCATATCGTCGATTTTGTTTCCCAATGAATGAGGATGCGCTGATAGGGAAGGTTATTAATTGCTATGGTGAATCACTTTATGGTGATGCCTATCTTGAAAAGCATAAAGAATATTTTGACTTACCTATTTCGATTGAACCTATTCCTTTGAAAAATCGGGCTTCAATTGAAAAAGTATTCCCGACTAAGTTGAAAATAATTGATGGCCTTTTTACTATCGGAGAAGGGCAGCGCGTAGGGTTATTTGCCCCAGCAGGGGCAGGAAAAACCACTACCGTTTCTATTATGGCTAATAATATGGATGCAGATGTTGTAATCTTTGCCATGATTGGTGAACGCGCTCGTGAAGTCGTTGAGTTTTTGGAAGGAGAAATAGGTCCAGAAGTCATTAGGAAAGCAATAACAATTGTGTCGACGTCCGAAGCTAATCCATTAGAGAAAGTCCGTTCTGGTTTGGTTGCTGTTTCTATTGCCCGTTATTTTATGGAGCAAGGGAAAAAAGTGGTGCTCTATTTTGACTCTTTAACTCGTTTTGCCAGAGCTCAAGCAATGCTGGATGGAACCCCTATTCAGGGAGGAATACCTATCGGTGTTTCTCTCGCCTTGTCACGATTAGTCGAGAGTTGTGGTAATTCCGTTTATGGTTCGGTTACCGGTATTTTTACCGTGTTAATTGAAACTGATATTGATAGCGATCCTATTGCACATGAAGTTAAATCTTTAATTGATGGGCACCTGGTTTATTCAACGATGATTGCATCTACGGGAAGATATCCCGCAATAGATGTACTGAAAAGTAAAAGTCGATTGCAGAATAAGATTCAGGATAAACGTTATGTACAAATGTCTGAACGGATTAAAGATATGGTATATCGTTACTTTGATGTTGAATTATTGATTCGTGTAGGGGAATACGAGAAGGGTAACGATTTATTGACCGATAATGCAATAGAACTCTATCCAGAAATTATGAATTTTCTAAAGCAAGGGTATGAAGGGGTAGAGTATGAAGAAACCCTCCAAGAGATGGAAAGAATTCTGTCAGATTATTAGCATTATCGATATCGGAATTGGTAAGCAGCAAAGGAAATTAAAAAAACTTAATAAACAACATGATATGTTGAGAATGACTATTACCGATTACTGGCAAGATGTACAAACAGCGCAAAGTAAGCTGAAGATGTTAAATGTTGAAGATGAGGTTGATGCGCTAAAGTTTTTTTTTAGGCGCAGAGAGAATATTCGATCGTTAATAGAATCTTTGGTATTTGATGTATCTGTCGTTCAGCAAGAGTTAGAAAAAATAGAAATAGAAATAGCAAAAGCAGAATCGGAAAAACTGAGGTTAGAGAAGCGGAAAGATGTATTGGATGAATTAAAAAAACAATTGACTTAAGAGGCGGGAATGAAACTAGAATTAATCAGTATAGATGAGCCTGAGTCTTTGAATTCTGATGATGCAGATCAGGGTTTTAAAAGTGTTCTTAAAGAAACAATGAATGATGTTAAATTTGTTAAAGAGATGAAACGAATGTCATCGATTCATAAAGATAAAAAAAGGAAGGTGAAAAAAAAAGAACCGGATAATCTTTGTTTTTCATCTTTCCAAGCCTCATCTAATTTACAGTTTAATGCTGACAGAGCGCTAACTAATGATAACGTAAGTATAGGGGGGGAACTTTCACTGCAAGGATTAAGTGATAAGGCTAGATTGGGTCAATATAATAAAGCCTTGCTAGGCAGTACTCGAGTGCGTGAAGGTTTCCAGCCAACAGAATCTAATTTACGGTTTAATGCTGACAGAGCACTAACTAATAATAAAGTGAGCATGGAGGGGAAACTTTCACCGCAGGGGTTAAGTGATAAGGCTAGATTGGGTAAATATAATAAAACCTTGCCAGGTAATAATCGAGTTCAGCGGGAAGGTTTCCAGACAGAATCTAATTTACGGTTTAATGCTGACAGAGCACCAACTAATAATAAAGTGGGTATGGAGGGGAAACTTTCACCGCAGGGGTTAAGTGATAAGGCTAGATTGGGTCAATATAATAAAACCTTGCCAGGTAATAATCGAGTTCAGCGGGAAGGTTTCCAGACAGAATCTAATTTACGGTTTAATGCTGACAGAGCACCAACTAATAATAAAGTGGGTATGGAGGGGAAACTTTCACCGCAGGGGTTAAGTGATAAGGCTAGATTGGGTCAATATAATAAAACCTTGCCAGGTAATAATCGAGTTCAGCGGGAAGGTTTCCAGACAAAATCTAATTTACGGTTTAATGCTGACAGAGCACCAACTAATAATAAAGTGGGCATGGAGGGGAAACTTTCACCGCAGGGGTTAAGTGATAAGGCTAGATTGGGTAAGTGCAATGAAGCCTTGCCATATAACACTCAAATTCAGCAGGAAGATTTCCAGACAGAAGATGTTTCTCAATACATTCATATTTTCTCCGACATAGTAAAAGAGAATCCATTATCATTACCCTATAAGTTCCAGCAGGGATTGCAGTATCTATCTATGGTGTCGCCAGAAAGGATAGTGAATTCATACGTTCCAAAGAATAATCAAATAAAGGGTACTCAGGATTTTAACCATTGCGATAGGGCGGTTGTTGGAGCAAGATTTTCTGCTGTAGAAGTTAGTGTTGGCCCTATGTTTAAAAATACTGTCTATAAATCTAATTCATTGTATTCGAATATTTCTAATTTCGACAATAGTACTGGTTGGATTCAAAATTCATTACTAAATGAAAGTATAAAATATACCTATTTAGCTAATCTGAAAAATTCACCTGCTGATGCATTTTATCGCAACCCGGTGGCTCGTAATTATCGTGTTTTCTTTAAAGGTATGCGCTATTTATTTAAAATAACTGGAGAAAAAGCATGGTTCAATGAGGGAGGCGAGGATGACTGCTCTTGATGTTGCGGCATTGTGTTTGAGTATTTTGAAAGATGGAGTTTTCATATTTTCTATCTGGTTTGTTATTACTGGTGTGTCTGTTGGTCTGTTACAAACTATATTCAGTGTACAAGATCCAGGGTTGCCATTAACTGCAAAGTTGATTGTGCTTTTCATTCTTTTAACCCATGCAGGGAAAGATGTGTACGAACAGTTTCAATTATTATTTAGTGTTTTGTAATTTGTTATTAACAAAAGTAAATTTATAAGGATGATTACGTTGAAAAATTTTAGAAATATTATTTCCAGAGTTTTAATTGAGAAGTTAGGTTTGGATGCGGTGATGTTGTCACGGCTTGATGGCAATAAACCTGTTTGTATTGAACTAAACGGCGGGGCAGAGATATATATAACCTATGACGATGATTTTACATTACTAATTTTTATAGAAATACCAATTAAAGATTTTCGGGTTCTACAAATGAAATCATCACAAGTTATGGAGGTTTTTATAGCAGATGAGGAGTTACATATGAATGTGAAACAGAAAAAACTTGTTGTACTCACTCATCTGGATGTGGAAAGTAAAAATTTAGATGATAAATTGTTAGATAAATTAGTATCCTTTAATATTGTCTATGAAATCATTAATGGGTGAAGTAAAAGTTAAAATTGATTAATTTATTCACCCCTGAATTAACATGAATGTTAGTGAATTGAGATGGTGGAAGGTTTTATTAAAAAGACAGTTTTAATAATGGTGAATTATCTCGATAACAACTGGCCAGTAACAACAAGAAAATAATAGGTAACCTGCCTTTTGGCGGGTTATTTGACGGACTGTGAACTCTACCGTTAGTACAGTTTTTCCATGCTAAATTTTGTGGTTTTGAGTGCAACCACATTCAAATGTCAAATGATAAAAAGGAAAAATATTTTGGTTATGGCTATGACTAAGTAGAGATGTCGCATTTTCTGAGACTTCGATATAAAGCTGAATTATCTGCCGGTTTTGTAATATAAATCTATATGTTTTATTTTTTTTGAAATAAAAAACTATATTTTATGTGATTTTCAATGCAACTTCCTTTCTTCAAGGTACTTATGGCTGAATATGATGGTATGTGAAATAAAGTGCTGCTTGATGAGGTTAGTTGAATAGTATCGTTGTGTAGAAGGCTTGGGGAGACGAACGTCATCTGCTCCCATTGGGAGGGAAGATCTTATTGCTGAGATTTGTTTGAGCTCCTTATTATATTGATTAGCCAGACATTTGGTGTGAATTTTAGAGGCGTTATAAAATGAAAGATTATGTTATTGGCCGGAATGTATTTTTTAACAGCTTAACATGTAATATTTCATCTACAGTTCAGGAAATAACGTTAGGAAGTAGGGAAGCAAGCCTGTTAGAGTTATTCTGTAAAAATCCAAATGAAGTGATTAATAAGACACAGATCCATGAATCAGTGTGGGGAGCAGTGATTGTTAATGAAACGTCGTTGACTAAGGCTGTTTCTAATCTTCGGAAAGCGTTATCTGGATTTGATGATTTGACTTGTGAAATAAAAACTATACCAAAAGAAGGATATATTTTTATCATTGATGAAAAACTTGATAATTGGTGTATTAAAGAAAATTTGTTACCTAAAGAAGTTAGCTTATCTTTTAGTCGTCAAGATAAAAAAATAGATGCTGTTTCTGATGAACTGAGCCTTCAAAGTAGCATTTTTCCTGCGGTTAGTAAGTCATTTTTAAATCTAGTATATATCGTTATTCTTTCATCCTTATTTTCATCAGTGATAACGACAGGATTAATCACATTTATTAGTCAGCGCTGAGATTACAGTGGTTTTGTAATAATACAGTCCTTATCCTTCAATAGAATAAGTGCCTAATAAATCGAAATTATTTGGCTGGGAAATGTTAAATTCATGAGTGATATATGTAGACTACTTGGTAAATTCAAATTTTTGAATCAAGATGAATTCTGAAAAATTCACTATACAAGCAGTTTCAGGCTGGTACTTTGGTGGTAAGTATGGTTGTGTTGTCAGACAGAGGATAATGAGTTAAAGATGAATGATTTTGAGATTGCGAGTATACGGAACGAGCAGGCGACTGTTTTTGAAAAAACTTATAATAATGTAGGTGAAGGTTTTAAAGAGATATTTGATGTTTTGAACGAAGTTAATGCGAGTGGAGGGCATATAACAGTTACGGACACTTTCGCGCTTCAGCAAGCTGTGTTCCAGTTTTCGATGTATCAGGAAATGGTAACAAAGGTAGCCTCTAAATCTGCAACAGCTGTTAATGATGTTATGAAGGCTCAGTGATGATACGTTTGAGAAATGTGATTCGTGGTTTTCTCTTTTTTTTGTTAGTAGGATGCCATGATAGCAATGGAGTCTCTATTGCTATGTTTGAATCGGCAGATATTGCGAATAAAGTATTAGTATTATTGA
This sequence comes from Photorhabdus heterorhabditis, assembly GCF_001280945.1. Classification (NCBI taxonomy): domain Bacteria; kingdom Pseudomonadati; phylum Pseudomonadota; class Gammaproteobacteria; order Enterobacterales; family Morganellaceae; genus Photorhabdus; species Photorhabdus heterorhabditis. Next base: position 17,257 of record NZ_LJCS01000009.1, read on the forward strand.
ATCAATCTCAGATTAACGCCGACTTGGTTTCAACAAAAAATGGTTATTCTATTTTCGTTAATGAGACTCACGTTATGGAAGCAAGGACCCTACTATCAAGGTTCAATTTTTACTTTCAGACGGAGGATCTTAATGATTTGTTGGAATCAAAGTTTGCAAGTTTAAGCAAGTTAGAAAATATTAAAAGTAATCTGTTAGAAGGGAGAGAGATATACAATAAGCTGAATGTCATACCTGATGTATTACGCTCTAATGTGATGGTTTCGGGTAGTGAAAGTAAAAGAGTCTCCGTTCTTATCATTAGTATTAAAGAATTAGATGCTACCAGTAGAAGTAGTATAGAAAAATTCTTGAAAGGCATTGTTTCTGAACGAGATATTCTAACCGTTGAATATTTAGTACAATCGATAGTTGATGAAAAAATCTAAAAGACATTACTATAAAATTCTTCATTACTATTTGGTAAAGGGTTTTTTGAATGAGGAAGCATTTAACATTATTACTGAGTTAAGTGATGAAGAAATTGTTATGTGGTTTTCTTCGTCCAGAACCAGAGTGTCTAAGGTCATTGAGTTACTTTCACTCGTGGCTCAATATCAGAGAGCGAGGTTAAATTATACTGGGTTGGATTGGTTAGGTTATAGAAAAAAACTGTCGCAGAATTATTATTTGTGGTCTGAGGCGGCTTTTTTCAGAGAAATACCTGGAGGTTATACTTCGCAAGAGCTTGGTCTTATCGTATTAGCGGCGGTTAATCGGCGTCAGGCAATTGTTTGGTCCTTAAGACTGGGTGTTAAGTTACCAGAGGGGCGGGTTATAGTGGGGCGTCCTGAATATTTAAAATCTCTTATTTTTGGGATGATTGAAAATAATGTTAAATAAAGAGAAAGAGATACTTATATGAATCATCAGTTAAATGTAAAAAAAGATAATGATGCAAGTGATGATTTTGAGGTTTTTTTGGATTCTCTTGATGGAAAAAGGATAGAGAGAGAACTTGCGACATTAGCAAAATCAAATAAAATCACAATAAATCAACTTAAATCAATATACAATTTAGGCGTTAAGTTTTATGCTAATATGCAGCTAAAGGAAGCAGAGGCAGTATTTTTATCCTATTCAGTTCTTAGTCCCTATGATCATCGGGGGCCTGGTAGCCTTGCCTCTATCTATTTAGAAAAAGAAGAGTTTAGAAAAGCGTTGGATTTATTAAGTGTGTTGAAAACATATCCAACCTGTGATTTAGATGAAGTATTGATAAATATTGCATTGTGTCACTATAAATTAAAAGAGTACGCAAATTCTAGCGCTGTATTTTATATTGTTAAACCAGAGAATTTAAGTGATTTTTATTGCAAACGTTATCAATTTTTACAGCGGCAGCTTAAGCCCTATATTGATACTTGAGAGATAAATATTTTGATTAACATCTTAAATACGCTGAGCAGATCGCCTATTGAAATAGCTCCCTTATCTCAGGATGATGGTTCTGAAGGTCAGGAGCTTTTAGTGATAAAACGCTCTGAAAACCAACTTGAAAAGATTGACCAGAGTTTGGTGACAATGCCTAATGATGCCAATGCATCGGTGCTAGCAATGATAGCCACACAGCAAAAACAGGTTGTACTGGCAATGCTAGGCGTCAATGCTGAACAGGCAATTGCTCTGGCATTAGCTAGCAGTATTGAGATTTACGCGCAAAAATTAGAGTTCATACAAGGATGGACTAATGGCGGCGTAGAAATGTTTAGATCCTGCTTAATGTTGATGTTTGAAAATAAAAAAGCTGATGGGATTCAGCCAACTGATCTGGAGGATTTATTCCAGCTGGCGTTACTCGAGATCATGTGTAATCCACAAGAGTATGGGCTGGAAAGTTGGTACGAGCAGAATAAAGTAGATATTAGCCATATATTGGAAAGTACAGGTAGTGGCAGCCATTCCTTGCATGAGACGAATTGGAACTCCCCAGAAAAGCTTGGCGCTGTGGTGGTTAAACTTTATGACAGCATCATGAGTAATGGCAATATTCCTCCTGACTCATTTCTCGGTCAAATTATGCAAGAGCTGGAGAAGGCCGGTGGGGGACAAGCAATATCCAATCAGATCGTCAGTGGATGGAAGGATGATTATGGATGGTGGGTTAATCGAGGTAAGCCTGGAAGCGCTACAGAAATCAGCCCTATGCTCAGACTGTTTCTCTTGAGTTCATTGCTGGAAAATAAAGAAATGAGCAAGGAATCTGTTGAGCTTATTCTAACGGGATCTGTGGACGAAATAGATGCATTCGTTGCTTCAGAATTTGATGGGCAAGAGGGTAAATATAAGAGTGCATCATTGCAGTGGCTTATTGATCATGCTAATTGGCAGATGCAAGATAAACATAATACCGACCAGATCGATTGGATAGGTGATGGAATCGAAATTAAAGAGCTGAAAAAATTATATAGCGAATTCCCTGGTAGAGAGTTATCGGAAGATGAATTAGAAGAAATTAACCGTATTGGTGATCAGGTGAAAATGATTCAACAAACACTCAAATATTGGCTTCAGATCTGCAAGGATGAGCAATTAGCAATAGCTCGTAATATTTGATAAAAAATTAAACAGATGAATGCTTAGACTTTCTAAAACATGACAGGGTGCTATTATTCAACACCACATTTGATAGCGTCGTTTTATGATGATAATTTAATGCTGATATTTATAAAAATGAGAATTAAGAAATAGATGAAGTGTGATGAATATTTCGAAGATCTATTCAACCAGTAGCTGGTTGTGGTTTTTATATACCCAATAGATTTCAAGATGCATCGCGACGGCAAGGGAGCGAATCCCCAGGAGCATAGATAACTATGTGACTGGGGTGAGTGAGTGCAGCCAACAAAGAGGCAATTTGAAAGATAACAGGTATATATATTTTATCACACGTTAAATGCATGCTCGGGTTTTATTTTTAAATCAAAGAGTTTAAATTGTTTTATTGTGATTTTTATCAAATTAAGTATCAGAGAATCAGAGAGTAGACTAATAGGAAAATATCAATGATTCACACTTTGTATCCTTCTAGTAGGGCGTCAAATGAAATAGTTCCCTTTGATCATAATGACGATGCTAAAGGCCAAAAGCAGTTGGCCATGAATAACATAAAAATTATAGAAGGTTCTGAAATCCAACATGAAAAGATTGACCAGCGTTTAGCGACAATGCCCAATGACGCCAATGCATCGGTGCTGGCAATGATAGCCACACAGCAAAAACAGGTTGTATTGGCAATGTTGGGCATCAATGCTGAACAGGCAATTGCTCTGGCACTAGCTAATAGTATTGAGATTTATGCGCAAAAATTAGAACGCATACAAGGGTGGACTAATGGTGGCGTAGAAATGTTTAGATCCAGCTTAATGTTGATGTTTGACAATATAAAAGCCGATGGGGTTCATCCAACTGATCTGGAAGATTTATTCCAGCTGGCATTACTTGAGATTATGTGTAATCCACAAGAGTATGGGTTAGAAAGTTGGTACGAGCAGAATAAAGTAGATATTAGTCATATATTGGAAAGTACAGGTAGTGGTAGTCATTCACTGCATGAGGAAGCATGGAATAGCCCAGAAAAGCTTGGCGCTGTGGTGGTTAAACTTTATGACGGCATCATGAAAAATGGCCAGATTCCTTCTGGCTCATTTCTCGATCAAGTTATGCAAGAGCTGGGGAAGGCCGGTGGGGGAAAAGCCATATCCGATCAGATTATTAAAGGGTGGAAAGATGAATATGGGTGGTGGCTTAACAAGGGCGGAGGAAATATAAATATTAACGATCCTACTTCTGCCACAGTAATAAGCCCTATGCTTAGATTGTTTCTTTTAAGTTCTTTGCTTGAGAATCAAAGTATGAGCAAGGAAGAAGTTGAACTGATATTGACTGGCAGTCTGGAAGACGTGGATAAATTCGTTAAAGATAAATTTGAATTAGATGATAAAGACGTCAAGTATTCCAGCGCTTCTTTAAACTGGCTTGAAGCAAATACAACCTGGCGGATGTTGCCAGACGGTCGTCTTGATTGGCTTGGTAGCGGTATAGATCTTAATGATTTGGTTAATTTATATAGTAATTTCCCTGGTAGAGAGCTATCGGAAGATGAATTAGAAGAAATTAACCGTATTGGTGATCAGGTGAAAATGATTCAGCAAACACTCAAATATTGGTTTCAGATCTGCAAGGATGAGCAGTTAGCAATAGCTCGTAATATCTGATGAGAAATTAAAAATATCACTTCTGAGATTTATTCTCAGTGTTACGGAGTTCACGTTCTTTTGGTTAAACGAACTCCATTTACCAGGCCCGTATGGAGGTTAAATGACTAGCATCAATGTTATTTCTGATGTCGGATATATCCGCACGGAAGAAAATAAAGAGCAGCAGCTTGAGCTGCAAAAATCAGGGCAAAAAGGTTTGCAACCATCAGCTTCTCCATCACAGCCTCTGCCAGGCAGCACACTATCGGAGAATGCGTTGTGGCGAATGATTGCTGAGGCGGCTAAGACATTGGCTAATGGAATGTCTGGCACAGCGAAAGAAAATTCAGAAGCTAAGAAGGCGTTGATTGCAACATTAAAGGATGCACAAATCGCACAATTGAATGAGCGTATGCAGAAATTGGAAGAGCAGGCAGCGGCCGAGAAGAAAAAAGGTTTTTGGGGCAAGCTTGGAATGGCCCTTGGCTTTATTGCTGCTATTGTCATAGCCCCGTTTAATCCGGTTATGGCCGCAGTGATGATCGGTACTATGGTCGCTGCAATCGTCGTGCCTAAGGTTGTAGATAAAATTCTTGAGGCTTGCGGTGTTGATGAAAAAATTCGCAATTGGGTAAACGTCTCATTAGAAGTGATCATTGGCATCGTGGGGGCAGTGTTGAGTTTTAACCCAGGCAATATCTTAGCTTCTGCGAGTAAAACTATCGCCAGTACGACGGCTAAAGCCGTAGAACTGGTTGAAAAAGCCATGAATGTGCTGAAATCCTTTAAAGCGTTCAACACGATTGCAGGAAAAGCGCAGAATATTATTAATAAGGCACTAAAGTTGCTGGAACCTTTATTTGCGAAAATACAAGAGCTTGCCAAAGGTGGTAAATTGGCAGCAGCGAGAATTGGTCAGGTAACATCTGCTTCATCCGATGTTGTTTCTGTGGTCGGAAGTGGTTATGCCATCAAATCAGCTTCAGTAATGAAAGATCTTGAGGTTAGTAAGGCTGAACAAGAAGAGATGGAAGCCCGCTTTCAGCAACTTCAAATTATGTTAAGTACGGCGATGAAAGCATTGACGAAATCGTTTGAATCTCTTTTCAAAATCAAGAGTGATGAACGTGAGTTTAATCAAAAGATGCTTAGTATACATTTGTAAAAAGGAAATGAGATATGTCAAACATTCAATTCAGTGCTGTATCCGCTATGACATCTCCGTTCGAAGACCAACTTAAGACCGGGGTAGAGAATAAGGAATTACAGGTAATTAGCGCAAAAATGGCGAATATTGAGCCTCTGGCTAAGTCTCTAAATCAACAGGTTGAATCGGGGACTGTTAGCATGGGCCAGCTAATGAAACTGATCGGTATGATAATCGATTCATCAAAAGAGTTGCGTTCACAGTTGCTGTTCAATCGAATTGATGAAGCGATGTCCACGTTGGAACTGGGCATTGCTCTGGCACAAAACAAAAAGGAAACTGCGCAGGTTAAATTTGGTATTAATATGGCTATATCTCTTGTTTCCATGACGATACAAACCGCATCTGCCTACCAAACCAGCAAGTTTAAGACAGTAAAAGATAAACATTTGCCGGAGGGCAAAGTTTCTGATCTTTCGGCACAACAGCGTAATGACATTTCCGCAACATTACAGCAAGCCAGAACGGCTAAATATAATAATGTTACTAACTTAACTCAAATGTCCAATAAGATTGGCTCTGATGGGGTTGAGTTCTTACATGCGGATAATGTGCGACATGATGAGGAAAATCAGGCATCAAAAGAGACGAAGCAGAAATTTGACGAGCAACTGACGCAATTCATTGAGAGTTTAGGTAATGAATTGGTGCAATTGCTAAAGATGATGGAAGCTATTCAGGGTGCAGCTTTGGTTACTAACCGTTAATTGAGGAGGAGCGAGCGCTTGTCGCTCGCACTATCAGTATATGGCGATATTACCAACTTCTTTTTCACAGTTTAGGGGAATTAGGGCTATTTCATCGCCTGAATCTCCAAGCCGAGCGACTGAACATAAACTTAATGATAAGGGTAAGATTCGCCGAGTTCGTGATATCAAATCCGCTGAGCGACTGGTTAAAAAAAGACCTAAGTTATTCCGAATTAGGTCTGTTCAATCAACGCGAAGAAATCAGCGCGATTTTGCCAGACGAGTTAATGGGGATCTTCTTAGAGCAATTAGTGACTGGCATGGCTACGTTGATCAGTTACCTGAACCAGAAGAGCTGGATGATGCTACGCTCTTTGTTGTTCAATCAGCATATCATTCTCGCTATTTATACCCCAAAGATGTTTATGAAAAATTAAGTGTGTATCTTGAGAAATTAGAGATGAATACTGATGATTTACTCGAGGTGGATGCTGAACTTATTCAAAATCTTTTAGCAAGAGACAATGTCATATCTGATTTGATGACGCTATTAAATTTATGCCGTTGTTACGAAAAGCATAAAGTTAAATTAAAGCAAAGAGGTGTTAATGAATAAAAAAATACCTTCGAAGAAAATCAGACATTCTAATACCAGCAGTTTACGTCTGGACCCTTATGAAATGCTTAAGAATAAATCAAAACGATTAAGCTGGAATGGATTGTCAAACCCAGACATTTTTCTTGATAAGGCCGCGACTATTGAGTGGTTTTCCCTGCTGCGTGATTACTCTGATGAAATGGTAAACTTAGCCATTATTGAAGGGATTTTTGATAATAAATTTCATAATATTTCATTTATCTTGAGTTTGGTTCAGTCAGAGGATTTCAGGGAAAAATCCTCTATGGAAGTTTATAATTTATTATATAATTTTGTTTGCAGTATGCCAAAAACACTCCGGGACTGGATTGATGATGAGGATTTTTCAATGAGTCAAAACGTCTTGGCTTTACTATCGAAAAACCGAGGGAGTGTTTAAATGGAAGAGAAGGAAAATTTTTTACCTTTGCTTGAATTAGATGGTGCTTTTTTTAAACAATTTAATCGGGTAGCAGGTAAACGCTTTGATAATGAAGACTTATCTATCGATTTTAATGGCTTACATAATACAGATGATTTAGAACAGGATGTTTTTCTTCTACGTATTGAACATGTAGGAATAAGTGGCGAGTTTTACCTATCCTGTTTAGAGGCACGGCGAATACTTAATGTAGATACTAAACTATTCTCCCCCTCTTATCTTGAGTATATTTTTACTCATCATATGGGAAAGTATGGCATTCAGTTTGAGCGTTATATCAGTAAGAGTGAACGGGAGCAGCAGTCTATTTTAGTCTCTGCTAAGGCTAAAATACACGATGAATACTACTCAATCCTGTGTGATTTAAACTACTTGAAGATTGATTCGGAATATCTCCGAGGGCGAAAACGTTCCTGGCCAGGAACATTGAAGTTGTCTCTGGATGTGATTTTGTTTGAAACATTACTGGAAACGCAAGAGATTCGTGATTTAAGTAATGAAGATCTTGTTTTATTATGTGATAAATAAATGACGAAAGACCATATTGAATCTTTTTTGCTGCGCCTGGAAAATAATGAAGAGCAAGTGATTGAGTTTTTTCAGGATTATTTGCTTTTTCCGATTCTTCCTTTTTTCCAGTTGGTACATATTGTTAATACTGAAGAGATCATGGAGGCGTTGGCAAACATCGATAAGACATTTGATAGCATGATGATTCGTGTAGATGGGTATTTAACGGCTGTTATTTCTGAAAATAATTATCAAGAAAAAGAGCTGATAAATATGGTCATTCACATTTTACAAATTATGAGATTTTAATATGTCAGGATCTGGAATAAGAATATCTGTTACCTCAGGTAATAATAATATCAATACCGCTTCTCCAGTAGTTGAATCTGAAATATCTCAAGTGGGTGTCATAAATTCAATTATTACAGGAGGCAGCAGCCAAAGAATACATGCGCATAATGAGCTGCCGTCTGCTGTGCATGTAGAGTCACCTTTGTTGCCGTTAGCAGATAAAGAAACAACAGCAAAAACAAAGAAACAAGCAAAATTGAGAACATCCAATTCAATCAGTAATAAGAGTAAAGCCATAGCTCATGTAGGGACCTTAACTCTCGCTTCTGTTATTGGAATTGCTTTGGCTCCATTTACCGCAGGAATCAGTTTGTTACCTACGGCATTTGTGGTGTTGTTTGGTAATGCTTCTGCTATGGCGATGTATGGGGGTTCCCAGTATTTACTAGGTAATCCTCAAGGAAATAATGAGAATAAATCGGATATAGATAAACCACGGGAGCCGTTGAATGAGCCAGACTTTCACTCCCCTAATAGGTCAGCACGTCGTTGGTCAGTGCCTGTTGTTGATGAAGAAGCTCAGCGACCTGATATTTCTGAAACTGATCATTCAGAAGAAGTAAAAATAGATAATCCAGAAAGCGAGGGTGAAAAATCTGAACGTATTGATCAAGACATGATTGATGAGAAAGCTCGCTCTGAAGATAAAAATAATGATAAGCATCAACCCACGCTTATTGATCAATTAAAAGAAAAGTTCAAAGATGTTCCGGTTATTAAATACGTTGAACACGAAAATGAAATTGATCAAGTGGACTTTACTGATCAATTGCAGGAATTGCCGAATTCAGAAAATATCATAAATTCTTCGGACATGGTGGCTGTAGCGCAGCGAATGATTCATCTTGAAAATGGGATGAAACTCTATATAGGTGAAGTAGTGCCGTTGACGGCGGAATCTGTGCCAGCGACAGAACGAATCCCTCAGGTTGCCAGCCCAACACCGGGGACTACGGCGGAGGTTGAGAAACAACCGTGGCCGCCAGTGAAGGTGGATTACGGAGTGAAAACTTCGCAGAGGGCGGTATCCGGGCGGGGCGATAATCATACCCGCGGCGTGAGGCATAACGCGCCAGCGACGGAACAAACCCCTCAGGTTGCCAGCCCAACACCGGGGACTACGGCGGCGGCTGAGAAACAAAAACAATGGCCGCCAGTGAAGGTGGATTACGGGGTGAAAACTTCGCAGGGGGCGGTATCCGGGCGGGGTGATAATCATACCCGCGGCGTGAGGCATAACGCGCCAGCGCCGGAACAAACCCCTCAGGTTGCCAGCCCAACACCGGGGACTACGGCGGAGGTTGAGAAACGACAGAGGCCGCCAGTGAAGGTGGATTACGGGGTGAAAACTTCGCAGGGGGCAATATCCGGGCGGGGTGATAATCATACCCGCGGCGTGAGGCATAACGCGCCAGCGCCGGAACAAGCCCCTCAGGTTGCCAGCCCGGCGCCGGGAATTGCGGCGGTGGCTGAGAAACAAAAACACTGGCCGCCAGTGAAGGCGTATTATGGGGTGAAAACTTCGCAGGGGGCGATATCCGGGCGGGGTGATAATTATACCGCCGGAGTGAGGAATAACGCGCCAGCGACAGAACAACCCCCTCAGGTTGCCAGCCCGGCGCCGGGAACTGCGGCGGCGGCTGAGAAACAACGGTGGCCGACCGTGAAGGCGGATTACGGGATGAAAACTTCGCAGGGGGCGATATCCGGGCGGGGTGATAATCATACCCGCGGCGTGAGGAATAACGTCAACGTTACTAATACTGGAGCGGGAGTAGCAGAGCCGGCAATTATTTCCGATCAAGGGAATAATTATACTGATAGGGTGAGGACTCAAGGATTAGATCCTGAGAAAGTGAAATTATTTTCCCAATCACATCGGGATAATATTGGGATGGACAAGCCGGTGAACTTGAATATTTGGAATCAAAAAGGTGAGGCTCGGGTGGTATCTCCATTCAGGATGAAACAGCTTAATTTTTCACATGAATGATATGTTTCGCTTTGCCTGTTCATGATATTTCACGTTGTTTCCATTGTGTGCAGGGGAGAGTAAAGTTTATTGTTGATTCTTTATTAAGAGTTACCACTGGATAGTATTTTGTTTATTGAAATAGAATCATCATATAAGGCGATTCCCCTGCTTGTATTTAAGCGTGATCATCACTCGAGTATTATTAAGAAATCGCATGTTCGCATTTATAGTGATGCTCATGCATTGCTGATGGCCATTGAAGAGCAGGTTCAGGAGTTTCAGAAACTTATTGAACAGCAAACAATTCAAATGATAGAGGATAAAGAGCGGGAGTTAAATGAACATATTAGCCATTTACAAGCGTCAGCCATTCATCAATTAACTCTTTCACAGCAGCAATGGTTTGAAAAGGCAGAAGAGCAGTTGAATAAACTGCTCGATGCACAGGAAAAAAGACTGAGTGAAGCTATTGCTGATGCCAGGAATAGCATGGCATCAGCTATTCGCAACAGACTGATAAAAATGAATCAAAGTGATAGTCTGATTGGCTATTTGAGTGATGCGCTACATGCTGAATTAAATGACGTAGAGAAGTCATTGGTGATTGTCAAATCTTACAGTGATAACGGGACCACATTAACTATTGAAAATGACGACTGTATGGTGAGTATTAACACGCAAGAATTATTATCTGAACTTAAATCTTGTTTAGAGAATATATCTGATGATTAAGCAGTTTGGGGAGTTTTCTGGTTGGTTAAAGCCAAGTAGCGTTATTATTGCCTTATTATTACCGGCTGTAATATTGTTACCACTCCCAGGATTTGTTATTGATATCTTTGTTCTGTCCAGTTTTATTATCTCGGTAATGCTGCTGGTTATTATGTTGGAGAATGACAAACCATTAAAAGTCACTTTTCTTCCTACGGTGGTGCTGTTACTGACAACTTTTCGACTATTATTATCGATTGCTACAACTAGAAATATTCTTGCAAATGATGAAGTAGGAATGGTCATTGAAATTATAGGCCATTTTGTCATGGGGGCTGGTTTGCTCTCTGGTTTGATTATTTTCGTCATCATTACCATTGTTCAGTTTCTGGTGGTGACAAAAGGCGGGGAGAGGGTCGCTGAAGTAGGGGCTCGTTTTTCTCTTGATGCGATGCCGGGACGTCAGATGACGATTGATGGCGATCTCAAAAACAATATGATTACCGGGGAGCAGGCGCAGGCATTGCGAGCAGAGTTGAGCACAGAAAATAAACTGTTTGGCTCACTGGAAGGCGCAATGAAGTTTATTAAAGGGGATGCGATAGCTGGGATATTGATCAGCCTCGTGAACTTGTTTGGCGGTATTTATGTTGGGATTAATCAATTTGATCTTTCTGTTTCTGAGAGCGTTCAGCGGTTTTCGATATTAACTATCGGCGATGGTTTGGTTTCACAAATTCCAAGTTTATTATTATCGGTAGCCTGTGGGGTGTACCTGACGAGAATTAAAGGGGTAGATGAAAAGTCTAGCTCTTTCATGGGGCAACTGACAACTCAGATTGGCGCATTTTGGAAAAACCTGGCGCTCATTGGCTTGATCATGATGTTTTTGGGGATGCTCAACACTGACTTAATGTATGTGTGTATTCCAATCTCTATTGTTTGTCTTGCAATCGCATTTTTTCTTCGGCGAGGGCAATTTCACACGACGGTTAAAATTTTGGACGGCGAGGGAAGTGGACTGTTCGAATCCCTAACTTTTCGTCTTAAAGATAGTAAACATCAATATATTATCTATGATGGTGTGGTTGGAATTGAGAATCTGCTCTGGGGACAGAGCATGGGGAAACCCTGTGTGGTAGTCGATCCTCATTTAGAAAGTGATATTGAGGTGAGTGTATTAGGGATTAAATTATATTCATTTGTACAAAATAAGGCTATTGGTGTTGACGACATTCTGGGGGATGAGATATTCATTCATTCATCAGAAATAACCAATAATTTGACAGTCATTATTAGTTATTTCTTACGTAAGCGGTTAATTGAGAAATATAATATTCAATTTACAAGTAATATCATTGATGATTTATCTAAAGCAAGCGAAGTCATGAAGAAGGAAATTGATTCTGCTATAGGTATAAATCGAGTACATGATGTTATTAAACAGATGATCAATTGCCCTGAATTTTATTTAGATTCTATTAGTTTTTTTGAATCATTGATCTATTGGTCAAGGCTGGATAGTGAACCCAAAAATTGGCTTATGAGAATACGTACCCAAGCTCGCTATGAAATTACTTCTCGTTTAGTCAATCAAGATGGTGTGATTTTTGCTGCGATATTACCTGCTGAATTAACTGAACTGATGGAGTCTTTTGTGAGTGGTCAGGAGGAAAATGTAGATATGCTGATGTCAGTGAGACAGTCTTTGCGAGATGAAATTTGTCGGTTAACTGAAAAAAATAAAGTTAAACCTGTATTGGTAGTCAGTGATGCAGAAGTTAATTTTGTGAAATCCTTTATGCATCAGGTCGTCTCTTCACTTGCGGTTTGTAGTTATAGTGACATTACTAATTCCAACCTCATTAAAGATACTGAAATGCTTCAGGTTACAATTCCGTGATAATAGGGTGTAATAGTGGAATCAACAGAACCTAAAAAATATCCGCCTACAGCAAAAAAGTTGCGAGATTTGAGAAAGAAAGGGCAGTTCCCGAAAACGGAATTGGCAGAGCCTACTTTTGCTATTATTCTATTCTTTATATCAATATCTATTTTTATTGTGTTATTGTTCAGTGATTTCAATTATTGGGTTGAATTTATTGTCTATGCGGATTTATCCTCTGGTTTTGACTCTGTTCTGGTATCTTTGACTGTTATTATGGTACTTTTTGCCATAGCGAAATTTATCTTTTTTATAGTTAATTGGGTGGTGATTAATAAGGTTGTGTTGAATACGAAAGGGATTGGTTTTAATCTTGATAAGATTAATCCGGTTAATGGATTTAAAAATACGTTAGGTTTTGATGCTATTATCAATTCATTTAGAAAAGTGCTGGAACTTGTGTTTTTGATTTTTCTACTTAAGTATGTTTTCGATACTTATGGCGTTGAATTAAATAAATTACATAAAGTCAGTAACCCGTCATTTTTTGTGTATGACTTAGTATACTATATAGGGGGAGCCTCTCTTCTGATGGTTATCTATGGCATTTGTGTCGGTGCGGTGGACTTTTTATTTGAATCCTATCGGTTTCAAAAAAAGAATCGTATGACGATGACAGAAATGAAAAATGAAATGAAGGATACAGAAGGTTCACCGCTGATAAAAATGGAAAGACGACATAAAATGCGTGAATTAATGAATGAACCTATGACAAAAGGCCGGCGTCCAACTTTTGCATTAGCAAATCCAACGCATATTTTAGTGCCAATTTGTTATGAACCGGAAATTGATCAGGCTCCTATTGTATTGAGTATTTATACTAATGATATGGCATTGGGAAAAAGGAGTTATTACGAGTCGTTAGGGGTGCCAATTATTGAGGATAAGCCATTAGCTAGAAAAATTTTGCATAAGATGAAGCGTGGGGAGAATTATATTGATAAAGAATTCTATCGCGATATTGCGTTGATTATTGTTGCATTAAATAGGAAAAAAAGTTTTGTTAAAAATTAAGTGCATATGGCTATTCTTCGGCGTAATGAGCATTAGTGCTTGCAGCAGTAAAATCAAGGATGGCAATTTATTCTTGGATATGGACTGGAAACAAGACATATATAATTTGGTTTACACTAATGTTGACGATGTTGATAATTTACGGTTCTGGGTGAGACAGCCGCCAGAATACACTGATGGTTCTCCACATCAAAGAGCCTGTGTTGAGGTGCAAGAAGCAATGAAACCATCTAGATTTTATATTGCAAACCTCAGTACCTATGGTTTTGATGAGATTTCTAATTGTGGAAAGTCTTATTTAAGTGATCCTCACTTTGTTAAAAGAAAAAATCTTCAACCTTTCAGTGATGAAAGTTGGAATAAGCGTTCAGATGTGACTGTTCAGTTTGGTAGTGATAATGGGAATAAGAGTTTAGCCGTTTCTACTCAATTTGGTGGTAGTAAATTGGTTCATCTTATTTTTTCAGAATTATTTCCGGTTAATGAATCACAGTTGACCAGTAAAGGTAAAGCTACGTTACTGGTAGTATTGAAAGAATTGTCATCAATACCCGTCTCTGAAATGACTATTTACGGTATCGCGGATTCATCAGGAAATTATCCGATGAACAAAGTATTAGCCAATAAGAGAGCTGAATCTGTTCGTCAATTCTTGATTGAGGAAGGTCTGCGAGATATTCCGATTTTGATACGAGGCAGTGTCGAGAACAGTGAAAGTACAGCATTACAACGCGTACAGCAGCGTCGTTTTATGATTGAGGTGAGGTTAGCACCATGAATAATCGAAAATTTATCTTCTTAATGCGTGATTTCATTCAGTCAGTGAAAGCTTCAGGTATAAATTTTGATGGCAATCAAGCATTAGTGGGAATGTATGGTGAGATAGAGTGTAGGATTGAAGATGGAACACATGCCGGGTTGCCGGGGCATTTGATTTTGCTTGTATCATTAAGTAAAGCCTCTTTGGAGCCTGTGAAAGCTCTCGAATTGAATGGTAATTTCCATTTGATGTTAGATAGTTACATTGCCTTAATTAATAATACAGGCTATTTTTTAGTTAGAAGTTTTCTAATACCGGAGCACACCAATCAGTTGCATGACTATCTTAATGAAACGGTTGAACTTGTTCGGAATTTGATGAAAGAGAAGTTGATATAATGTGGTTGATTGAATTCACAGAGGGGTATTTGAATGGATTGACATTGCCTATTGAACCAAGGTTATTGCTAACCGGTGAACAGGAAGTCACGGATAATAACACGTTGAGCGTTCCAGAATATCTTTCTGGTAATGTAAATCTTGTTATAAAACTTGAAGAAAAAGGGCTTTATTTAAATGGGTGGAAAAAAAGAACAATAAAATTAAAAGAAAATGTTATTTATTCAATTTCAGGTTTGAGGTTTTTCGTTTTTTCCCAGGGCAATCGTAACCCAAAGCTTAAGCGTTTCTATTTTATGCGCTATGGTACATTAGGGTCAATGACCTTTTTATTGAGTTTGTTTGTATTGATCGTGGTATTGTTTCTTATCCAACATCAGCAGGAAAAAAACATTGGTGAGTATTTCAATAAGGTGGGCAGTGGATATATAAAAGATGGAAAACTTTATGTATTTGATCAGAAAATAAAACAGCAACTCCCTGATGGCTGGCAAAATCAAACTAAAGTTATTCAGAGTGATAATTATCCGGCAGCTGCACATCTGAATGTTGGAGTTGTCTCTAATAGCAGTGGTAAACCACTCTCTTATCAGCTGATAGATAAAGAGAATTACACGCAAATTCGGGTTGATTTTCCTGAAAAGGAAATGCTGATAATGCAATTATTTGGCGAATACGGGATAACTTTTGTACGTAAAGATGATGTCTGGTTAGTGAATGACCTTGCCAAAGCAAGCCAATTGTTAAAATCTAAAGGATATAACTCTGAACTTTCTCAATTGAAATCAAATTATGATGATAGTCAAATAATTGATGCACAAGACTTCCCTTATTCAGTATTTTTTTCAACTCAGGGAGGCGGATATATATATGATCAACAAGTGCGTTATTGGGAAGGGAGCAATGTACCGGGGTTTGGGGTAATTGATTCAATTTCTGAAGAAAAGATTATTTTTAAGAAAGATAACAAAAGTAAGATTTATTTCATTCATAGATAATAGGTAACTATATGACGGATTCAATAACTTTTTCTTATGGTCATAATAATATAGTAAATTCTGAGGCATCATTTTTGAGTTTTGATGCGCTCACTCAGCGAAAAAAATTTGTTGATGATACTGTCACTGTATTGGACAGTAAAACTGTAGAAAGTACTTTCAAACAGGCCACCTCTACCCACAGAGATCCGTTGAGCTTGATTGATGCATTGCTTTCGAAATATATCATTACGCAGACTGCAAAAGCCGAAGCTTTAGCTATGGAAATATCAGAAAAGTCTAAGGCCGTAGCAGAAATAAATCGTCTTTGGGGAACGCTGATGACGGAGAATATATCTAAGTTAGACCCGACAAAAATAGATAAGACAACGAATATTTATTCTAATAGTAGCTCTGTATATAATGAAATTGATAGGTATATAAAAGAAACACTGAAAGATCCTTCAGGGATAAATGCTATTACTGGGGGTAAGACAACTGTTAACTACGATCAGTTACAGTCAATGAATGCCACTATGACCGCATATTCAGATAGCACTCAGGTGGATTTAGATAAGTTGCAGCAAGATTTTAAAAATATGATGACACAGATCACCTCAGCTCAGGAAGAAATTCGAGATGTCCGCCGAGCTGTAGTTTCTTTCGCTGAGAGGTAATAAACTATGCGCGTAAAGCTAGATGTTGTGGTGGCTAATTGTAGCATGACACTTGATGAGCTAATTCATTTGCAGAAAGGACAAGTAAAGTCATTAACGAATTTTGTTCAGTCAGAAGTAATACTAAAAAGTGGAAATGAAGTGATTGCTACAGGAATTTTAGTGAAGATTGATGAACAATTTTGTGTGGCGATTGACCAAGTAAACCAAATAGCAGAATAATAAAATTGACGTCACTGAAATAACAGTGGCGTCCGACATATCGACTAGCGTAACGTAATCCAAAAAGCGCTCGGAATTGTTTTAATTACAATAGTAATATCAATCAAGAAATAGAAACCTAAAATATTGTTTGTTACTTGCATTAAAGTTGAATGTAAAAATGGTGATTCAAATCCCTATTTTTATTTTTTTGATTTAATTCTTTAATGTCGGGTTTTAAAAGAAGTTTATTCAAATCTCTAAATTGTAAATGTTTATCTTTAATTCCTAACATGGTTTTAAAGTCATTAAGGCTAACAAGTCTATCCCCCGTTTTTTTAAATTTCATCAATAACTTATATACCCAATAGATTTCAAGATGGATCGCGACGGCAAGGGAGCTAGTCCCCGGGAGCAGAGATAACTATGTCATAGATAACACTGTGACCGGGGTGAGTGAGTGCAGCCAACAAAGAGGCAACTTGAAAGATAACAGGTATAAATTCGAATGCTATATGCTCTCTTTAGCACAGAAACATTTTTTACCGAGGGAGTCAGTCTGACTACTACTTTCAACAGTGCTGTAAAAAATCAGGAAAAAACTTTTCTTAATTATTTCGTATGATATTTGACGACTAAGCAAGTTCATTAACATGACTTATAACAACCAATCAACAAAACTGACAGTTGTGTTGGACCTGTTTTCCCACAAACCGGTTGATTAGGTAATATCATTTTGGCTAACTTAAAATATACTCCGTGACAATGCTGGACATAGAAGTGTCAATAGCCCAAGGGAACGGTTCTTCCTAAATCTGAAAACGGAATGGGTGTCATGCAATAGATACATGAGTTTTAGTGAAGCCAGCATAGAGATTATGCGTCAGGTTCAGAGACTTGTAATCATAGCTCTATCAATTGTATCAATCTCTTTCACCCTGAAAAGTTGCAACCGGCAACATCTCAGAGATTCAAATTATCCTTCATTATTTATTAAAAAAATGAAAGAACCTGTTGATATGCTATTTTGCATGTATAACAATACAAGAGATCTTGATAGGAAGAGTATGAGTTTCATGAAATATGTTATAAATATTATTGTTGTCTTTGATCCCAAAGAAAAGACATTAGCATTATTCAATAATCCATTAAACACAGTAAAACTCTCAAATCCAGCTAGCCGCCTATTTCTTGAGTTAATAAAAAATAATGGTGAAACGATCCCTAGAGAAGATTTACTGAAGAATGTTTGGGAAGATTATGGTTTTACCGGTTCAAATAGTAATTTAAATTCTTACATAAGTGAAATAAGAAAAAATCTTGCCAGCTTAAGTACCGATTTAACCATAATTAAAACAATCCCAAAAGTAGGTTTCCGACTGGAGGCAGATATACAAGTATCATTGCAGGAATCTCCCGAAGAAGAAAACAACGCAGATACAGATATCATAATATCAGAGTCAGATATTAATAGCTTGCATAGCCAAGATCGACCGAGAGTGGAGGACCCTGAAGGTGAAAATCGTGTTCTTAAAAAACACAGGAATAACCATGTAAATAAATGGTTAAAATCCCGTATTTTTTTAGGTATTGCGTTTATCTTTTTGTTACTTTCTTTTTATGTATTTTTTCTGTCGAAAAGGACAGTGGAAATATCCCAAGAACCTTATTCCTATCTTTATACAACAGGCAAATGCAAAGTGTTTTCGCTCGATTATAAACTCGGTTATTCTAAGGCAACATTAAGAGAGATGGCTAAACAAGATATTAGCAACGAAAAGATTGATTGCCAGAGCGTAAAACAGTCCATTTTCCATCGGAGAATCATGCCTGAAAATAATATTGCAAAAACGTACTTTATTGGAATTTGCTCCATAGCACCGTCAGGAAAATATAACCATTGCCTCTCTATTATAAATCACTACGGAGCATCCATATGATATATCGTAGTTTTTTTCTATTTATTCTAGCAGTAGTGCTATTTATAACCTCGCTCATCTATAAATCCTCTTACGTGAAAACCAGACCATTGAATTGTGAAACAGAGGTGATTATCAGAAAGAAGATTAAAGATGAAATGATAACTCTGCATGTGAATACTATTCATCTCTTTCATGGGAACGGAAAAGGTACTATTAGCATTTATGGTACTCTTCAGGATGAAGCAAAACATTATATTCTGGATAGAATAATTAGTTTTACTTATTCTGATGACGATAATAACGGAATTTATGTTGTAAAATATACGAATTCACAACCTAAAACTATCGATAATACGCCTATTAATTTAATGTCTTTTTTTTATGAGATTGGGGGCAATGACTATTATATAGAATTATCACGACTTAAAAAAAATACATTGCTATTTAGTCAATTATCAAAGAGTCCCATAATATGCTTAACGAATTAATATAGCATTTGATTATTCAAGAAAATGTATTTTAACTAAAGGGAGGCTATTTTAGCCTCCCTCAGATACTTAATTGAAATCGTGATTAATATAATGATAGCTGCATAAGCGATCACCTTAAACTCGGTAATAGCTGTACAGAATTACCTATCAATGTTATTAATGCGATACAACAATTTTATAATTATATAACTGACATAGCATGATTTTTTTGAAACTTAATATAACAGAAGAGATTTTTTCTGTTAATTTTTGAATTCTTATTTGGAGGTAAGTGTTTTTATATATAATACTCAACTTCTCGGTATAACCGGAACATTTAATATTTCCACTAGTCTAAAAAGACTGGCCTTATGAACTTGTTAATATGAACTTATTAAATTGTTTTCTCCCATGTTTTCGCCAAAAAATCTGATGATAAGCTTTCTTCAAATACAGCCTCAAGGATCTCGGGTTTGGTAAAAAGCTTATCGCAATCGGTGACTGGAGTGAAAAGTGCTACATATGGAAAGGGAGATAAAGAAATTGGCAGTAGCAGAAAGTACAAGGAGATCATGAGTCGTATTGAAAAATTGGAAAAAAATGTGGAAAAACGAAATTTAAAAAAAATATTAAAAGATTTAGATAAGTTAGGGAAGAACTTAAAAAAATTGAGTTATGTTATTAGTGGCGATTCTGATATTAAGGCGAAGATAGGAAATGTGCAAACCAAATATGAACATATAAGACATGATTTAAAGAATAGTAAAGTCATTGAAGAATATAAACATATCTCACCCCCAGTTACTAATTTTTTTAAAAAAATAGGCAGGATAATAATTAAAATGCCGCCCCGATAAATTCTAATAATTATATTAAACCTGAATAAGCTTGCGTGAACTCTATACCCGTTATCTTTCAAGTTGCCTCTTTGTTGGCTGCACTCACTCACCCCGGTCACATAGTTATCTATGCTCCCGGGGATTCGCTCCCTTGCCGTCGCGACGCATCTTGAAATCCATAGGGTATATGTTCACGCAATTTACTCATGGAATTTTGCTTTATTAGACTCCAGTAGCATGGGATTGATAGCGGTATATCAACCTGAACAAGCTGCTGTGATCGGCTGATCCGGGCACTGTCTGGTTCAAAGCCCTTGGAAGTTGCCCGTAAACTGAATACAGGCAATTGACCACTGGTTAGTGTTGCTATCACGATCCCGGCAGTGTGAGACTGCGTTGGAGCTTCAGCACTTGCCGGATGAGGAAGTACGCAGCACTTAATTTCCCTAAGCTGGTTATGTTGCCGCTAGTTGTTTAGGACAACAGCCTTTTGTTAATGCTATTTTTAATACCGGTAGCATCCAGTCCTAAATCAGCTCTGATTTCTTCCTGGTTGCCTTGTGGCACAAACTGGTCAGGTAGGCCGATATTTAGAATCTGCACAAGGTGACCTTCTTGCATCAGCAGTTCATTAACACCGCTTCCAGCCCCGCCCATAATGGCATTTTCTTCCAGAGTGACCAGTAAATCATGGTTGCCAGCCATTTCTAGAATCAACTCTTTATCCAGTGGCTTAACAAAGCGCATATCAACAACGGTAGCATCCAGTGATTCAGCTGCTGTTATCGCGTCGGGTAACAGGGTACCAAAGTTTAGAATAGCTACTTTTTTACCTTGACGGCGAATAACACCTTTACCAATTGACAATTGCTCAAATGGTTGAAGTTCTGCGCCAGTTCCTGTTCCTCGTGGATAACGCACGGCTACCGGACCTTGCTGATAATGATAGCCTGTGTGTAACATCTGGCGACATTCGTTCTCGTCACTTGGCGCCATAATCACTATGTTAGGAATGCAACGCAGGAATGAGAGATCGAAGGCTCCTTGGTGTGTTTGACCATCAGCACCAACGATACCGCCACGATCTATTGCAAACAGGACCGGTAAATTCTGAATTGCAACATCGTGAATGACTTGGTCATAAGCACGTTGTAGGAATGTTGAATAGATAGCGACAATAGGCTTATAACCACCAATTGCCAGACCTGCGGCAAAAGTGACGGCATGTTGCTCTGCGATAGCGACATCAAAGTATTGATCCGGATATTCGCGGGAAAAACGCACCATACCAGAGCCTTCACGCATAGCAGGTGTGATTGCCATGAGTTTTTTATCATTAGCCGCTTCTTCACATAACCACTCCCCAAAAATTTTGGAGAAAGTAGGGCGATTGTCTGAACTTTTAGGTAATGTACCCGTCGCTGGATCAAATTTAGGTACCGCATGCCAACTGATAGGATCTTTTTCTGCGGGTGCATAGCCACGGCCTTTTTTGGTCATGATGTGCAGTAGCTGTGGCCCTTTCAACTCCCGCATGTTTTTCAGAGTTTGGGTCAATGTCAGCACATCATGCCCGTCAATTGGCCCAATGTAGTTAAAGCCCAGCTCTTCAAACAAAGTGCCAGGAATGACCATTCCTTTAATATGTTCTTCTGTCTTTTTCAGTAGTTCTTTAATTGGTGGCAGGTTGGAAAAGACTTTTTTTCCGCCTTCCCGCAATGTGGTGTAGAGCTTGCCGGAAAGAAGCTGGGCCAGATGGTTATTTAACGCACCAACATTCTCTGAGATAGACATTTCGTTGTCATTAAGAATGACTAGCATATCCGGGTCGATATCCCCAGCATGGTTCATCGCTTCGAAAGCCATACCGGCAGTTATCGCGCCGTCACCGATAATGCAGACGGTACGACGGCCTTTGCCTTCGCGCTCAGCGGCAACCGCCATACCTAACCCAGCACTGATAGAGGTTGATGAATGCCCGACGCATAAGGTGTCGTATTCACTTTCGTCCCGCCATGGGAAAGGATGAAGCCCATTCTTTTGACGAATTGTGTCAATACGATCTCGACGTCCTGTCAGGATCTTATGAGGATAAGCCTGATGACCGACATCCCATACCAGCTTATCGAAAGGTGTTTTATAAACATAATGTAACGCCACAGTCAGCTCAACGGTACCAAGACCCGAGGCAAAATGACCACTAGAGCGACTGACACTGTTTAGCAGGAATTGCCGAAGTTCATCACATAACTTCGGCAGGCTCTCTTTTGGTAACATACGAAGTTCTTCAGGGTTTTCCGCTAATGCCAATGTTGGGTATTTGGCTATATCAATGCTCATTTGATGCTCGTTAAGAAGTGTTTATTAATAGAGAGTTGCCAGTGGATAAATTTACCAGCAAACCTTAGCTATTACGTTCAATGATAAAGCTGGCAAGTGTGCGCAGCGTTGTTGTGTTATAAGATTTTTCTTCCAGTTTATTCAGCGCTTTTAGTGCTTCTTGATACAGCTGGTGTGCTTTTTGCTGTGCTTGTTCTAACCCTAATAATGCGGGATAGGTGCTTTTTCCTAACTGTTGATCACTGCCTTGACGTTTTCCGATCATTTCGGTACTGCCAATAACATCAAGAATATCATCCTGAACTTGGAAAGCGAGGCCAATAGCTTGAGCATACTGATCTAATTCAGGTAAAGCGTTATGTCCACTCTGGCCTGCACCATAGGCTCCCATTCTGACAGCACAACGGATGAGAGCCCCAGTTTTATGACGATGAATTTGTTCTAGCGCATGAAGATCAATGTGTTTGCCTTCAGCTTCTAAGTCCAGGGATTGGCCGCCACACATGCCGGCTATGCCACTGGCGGTCGCCAATTCAGCTAGCATTTCAAGACGATCAGCTGTTGTAACATCTGGCATTTCTGTTTTAGATAATATTTCAAATGCCAGAGCTTGCAATGCATCTCCCGCCAGAATAGCGTGAGCTTCACCAAATTTGATATGGCAGGTTGGTTGTCCACGGCGTAAATCATCGTTATCCATGGCGGGTAAATCATCATGAATTAAGGAATAAGCGTGAATACATTCAACAGCTGCGGCTGGAGCATCCAGATTGTTGGCGGATAATCCAAACATTTTACCGACTGCATAAACTAAAAATGGGCGCAGGCGTTTGCCACCAAGTAACGTGCCATGCCGCATTGTTTGAACCAGTGGGCTATTTGAAAACGTCAGTGAAGATAATGTGTTTATCAGAACCTTATCGACCCGTTGCTGATAGGTTTTAAGCTGCTTTTCAAATTGAATGGAATTTTGTTCAGACATAGGTTTATTCAGTATCCGGGGAGAAATCACTCAGCGGAGATTGGGCATCATCGTTAAGAAGAATTTGTACCCGCTGTTCTGCTTGTTGCAAAGTTTGTTGTCCCTGACGGGCTAATTGAATACCACGCTCAAACTCGTTCAGGGCGTCTTCCAGTGCCAGTTCACCTGATTCCAGTCGGACGACAATGTGTTCTAGCTCTTTTAATGAGCGTTCAAACGTCATTGTCGGTGCCGTTTCTGGCGTACTGTTTGTATTTTCTGATGTTGCATTTTTCTTTGGCATAATCTTTTTACTATCTTATACAGAGTTCGCCTGGGGAGGCAGACTATCCTATTATGCTGGTGCAAACAAATCCTTAGCTGGTTTTGTATTTTTTACGCGCCATGTAGCGAGATGGTGTTATACTTCGCAGCTTGATTTGACTACCAGAACATGATTGTCAGTTTTATTTATCAAAACTCCTAACTACTACTATAACTCACTATGAAGTTTATTATTAAATTATTCCCAGAAATCACGATTAAGAGCCAAACTGTTCGTTTGCGCTTTATTAAAATTCTTGCCAGTAATATTCGCAATGTACTTAAGACGTTGGGCGATAATATCGCAGTGGTTCGCCATTGGGATAATATCGAAGTTCGCACTAAAGATGAAAACCTTGGCCCTCAAATTTGTGATGTGCTGACACGTATTCCTGGTATCCACCATATCCTGCAAGTAGAAGAGCGTGAGTTTCGTGACATGCATCATATCTTTGAACAAGCTTATGAGGCTTATGGCGCATTGCTCCATAACAAGACATTTTGTGTGCGGGTTAAACGCCGTGGTAAACATGAATTTACTTCCAATGAAGTAGAACGCTATGTCGGCGGTGGTTTAAACCAGCATATTGAATCAGCGAAAGTAAAACTTAATCATCCTGATGTTACCGTCAATTTGGAAATTGATCAGGATGTGCTGATTTTGGTAAAAGCCCGCTATGAGGGAATTGGTGGTTTTCCTATCGGAACGCAGGAAGATGTGTTGTCCCTGATTTCTGGGGGATTTGATTCTGGTGTTTCCAGCTATATGTTAATGCGCCGTGGCTGTCGTGTTCACTATTGCTTCTTTAATCTTGGTGGTTCTGCTCATGAAATTGGTGTGAAGCAGGTCGCTCATTATCTTTGGAACCGTTTTGGTAGCTCCCATAAGGTCCGTTTCGTTGCGGTGGATTTTGAGCCTGTGGTCGCTGAAATTCTGGAAAAAGTTGATGATGGTCAAATGGGGGTAGTGCTTAAACGGATGATGGTAAGAGCGGCCTCTAAAGTTGCAGAGCGTTATGGGGTGCAGGCTATTGTTACCGGTGAGGCTTTAGGGCAGGTTTCCAGCCAAACATTGACTAATCTGCGTTTGATTGATAATGCATCGGATACGTTGATTCTGCGGCCACTGATTTCACATGATAAAGAGCATATTATCAGGTTGGCACGTGAAATTGGCACTGAGGATTTTGCTCGTACAATGCCTGAGTTTTGTGGTGTTATTTCCAAAAGTCCGACAGTAAAAGCGGTTAAAGCCAAAATTGAAGCGGAAGAGGCTAACTTCGATTTTGACATTCTGGAAAAAGTTGTCAGTGAAGCTCAGAATGTGGATATCCGCCAGATCGCGGAACAAAGTCGTGAGCAAGTAGTTGAAGTTGAGACAGTGACTGAATTCGCTCCAACGGATGTACTACTGGATATTCGCTCACCTGATGAACAAGACGAGCGGCCATTACAGATAAATGGCATAGAGATTAAATCACTGCCATTCTATAAGTTGAGTAGCCAGTTTGGTGATTTGCCAAAGGAGAAAACTTATTTGCTCTATTGTGAACGTGGGGTAATGAGTCGTTTACAGGCCCTTTATTTAACTGAGCAGGGTTTTGATAATGTGAAGGTTTATCGGCCTTAATTGCTTTCATTAAACATTTAGGGGTTCCATACGTGAACCCCAACTAATCATATAAAGAAAGATATTTTTGGCTATTTTTTCAGTCCTGATAGGAATATACCCAATAGATTTCAAGTTGCAGTGCGGCGGCAAGTGAACGCATCCCCAAGAGCATAGATAACTATGTGACTGGGGTAAGTAAACGCAGCCAACAAAGCAGCAGCTTGAAAGATGAAGGGTATATACACCTTGTGGTAATATGAGTTGAGCCGCGACCTCTGCTGCTGTTTCTCGTCCTTTTAATAATTCAATCAGTTTTAAAGCGAAATCGAAAGCCGTTGCTGATCCCTGACTAGTCAATAGATTGACGCGATCATCAAAATAGACTCTGCAATCAATCCATTTATCGGACGAAATTTTATCTTGCAAACTGGGGTAGCCGGTCATCTTACTAGCAGGGAATAAATTGTGATGTTCAAGCACGATGGCTGGGACTGCGCAAATTGCAGCGATAATTTTCCCTTGATAATGTGCTTTGCGGATTTTTTCGATAACTAGCGGGTTGTCCCGGAAACATTCCGCGCCCTGCATACCGCCGGGTAAGACGATGGCATCAAAGGAGTCATCAATAACTTTTTCCAGAGTGATATCCGCGACCAGTTTCACGCCTCTGGAGCAGGTTAAAACCAGTTCTCCATCTCTGGCGGTGCTGGCGATTGTAACACTGATGCCAGCACGTACCAGTAAATCGATTGTTGTAACGGCTTCTATTTCTTCACTACCGTGAGCCAGGCAGATGAGTGCTGAAGTATTCATGGTTGTCCTCCTTATGTTTTATTAGGTTATAGATACGGGTATTTTCAGGAGTAGCTAGGCCATGTACATAGGAACGGCGCAATAAATAACCAGTGATATAGTCAATTTCAGTGCGGCGTTTTGCGCGGATATCCTGCAACATGGAAGAGTAATTTTTTGCTGTGCGCTCAATGACATCGTAGACATAGGCAGTCAGGTTGTCGATAGAGATAGGTATGTTTTCTCGTTGCATAACCTGAATAATTTCTTCGCACAAAAGATTCAATTGTTCCGGGTAACGAAGTAAATTTCCATTCCGGCATTCATAAAGTGCCGTTAGTGGGTTTATGACACAGTTAGCGGCAAGTTTCAGCCAGCTAATAGAGAGAATTTCATCATGCCATGTAACATTCGGCAAAGATCGATGTAATACATTAGCTAAAGAGCTGAGTCCGGTAGCATTTGGCGTTGCTGAGCCAATATATGTTAGCCCGGAAGCGGTATGATAAACCTGTTGGGCATTCTGATATGCGCCATGTGTTGTGACGCCAAGAAGTATTGGATTAGGCGCTGATAGCAATTTTTCCTGAGTACCCATACCATTGTGCAGTAATAAGATTGGACAATCAGCTGAAAGTTTGGGAAGTAAATCATTAACTGCATCAGCGACTTGCCATGCTTTCAGGCAGACAATCAATAATTCGCTGTTGGCAAGATGGTCATTGCTATTAGTTGGGATTGGTTGGTTGAAGACTTCGCCATTAATTTCGTCAATATGAACAGATAAATAAGACTGGGAAGTCTTTAGCCAACCTTGTACTTGATGTTTTTGTTGTGATAATGCTGCCAGCCACAGTTTTCCTATAGCGCCACAGCCAAGAACGGTTATCTTCATATATACCTGTTATCTTTCAAGTTGCCTCTTTGTTGGCTGCACTCACTCACCCCGGTCACATAGTTATCTATGCTCCCGGGGATTCACTCCCTTGCCGTCGCGATGCATCTTGAAATCCATAGGGTATATACCTTTTGAAAGACGCTGTCATAATGAATGGAAATAACAAGATCCCGCTAATCCGAGTATAGAGCTTTTGCTGATAATGGAAAGCGGTTATCATGCCAACTTATTGATTATCAGGAGGTCACGGATAATGCCATCTTTCGATATTGTCTCAGAAATTGATATACATGAAGTTCGCAATGCAGTAGAAAACGCACAGCGCGAACTTGCTACACGCTGGGATTTCCGTAATGTCAGCGCTAGTTTTGAATTAAATGAAAAAAGTGAATCTATCAAGATTGCCAGTGAGTCAGATTTTCAGGTAAATCAATTGGTTGATATTATACGTGAAAAGCTGGCTAAGCGCGGTATTGATGGAGCTGCATTGAATATCCCTGATGATATGTTGCACAGTGGTAAGACTTACAGCGTTGAAGCAACTTTGAAGCAGGGGATTGATACCCCTACGGCCAAAAAGATTATAAAGCTGATTAAGGATAGTAAATTAAAAGTGCAGGCACAGATTCAGGGTGAGCAGGTGCGGGTAACCGGCAAAGCTCGTGATGATTTGCAAAGTGTTATTGCATTGGTTCGCGGAGCAGAGTTAGGACAGCCATTTCAGTTTACTAATTTCCGGGATTGATTTTTTTCATATTGGCTAACTATTGCCGCTTAATGGATTGATATATTTAGCCTGATGTGGAGTGGGGTATTCCTGACCGGAAACCCCATTCCCAATTTGGCTTAATACTGAACCAGAATGAGTGGTTTTTTATTCGCTTTTTATATGTTCAGGTTTGATACTTAATCTATCGTGTCATTATTGGCTATCAATTGCTCAAGTTGTGCTCTATTTGTCTGTTTGGTATCTACCTTTATGTACGCGCTGTACTCTTCTGGCACAATAACGACTTCGCAAACACCCGGCTGAATAAGAATTTTTTGCTCCAATAATGCCTTATTGACTATATTTTTTGGCAGCGAAATTCTGATACTGCTGACATAAGGGGGTTGTTTCATTGTCGTGCTGATAATGAACCAAATGGTTGTCAGTACGATACCCGCCATAAATACTAGCGATGCTCCCTTTAGTTCATATAACCAACCACCAAGGCTACCCCCTAAAGCTACGCCTAAAAATTGGCTGGTGGAATAAATACCCATTGCCGTACCTTTATAACTTGCTGGCGCTTCCTTACTGATAAGTGATGGCAGAATAGCTTCCATGATATTGAAAGCAATAAAGAAAATTTGTATTCCAATAAAAATCACCCATAAATGGCGCCCCGCTGACCATAAAACAATTTCAGCAATAAATAGCATAGCGATACATAACAGAAACACTTGTTTCATGCGGCGCTTTTTTTCTGCGTAAATAATGAAGGGCAAAACAGATAAGAATGAAATCAGCATGGTGATCAGATAAACCTTCCAATGTTGTTGTGCTGGAAATCCTGCTTTCTGCATAGCTAAAGGTAGAGCGACAAAACTTGCCATTAGTAAAGTGTGCAAACTGAGAATGCCAAAGTTAAGTTTCAGTAACTGGCTATCAGCGAGAACTTTATGGAAGCTGTGACGAGCAATGCCCGATTCACGGTTAAGGATACGTTTGTCTGTAGAGGGAACAGCAAATAATGTTATCAGAATGCCACAGCCGGCCAGAATGGTAATTCCCCAGAATAATCCATTTAATCCAATGGCATGAGTAAGGATGGGGCCGAGTACAATTGCTATAGCAAAAGTAATTCCGAAACTAATGCCAATAAAAGCCATTGCTTTAGTTCGATTTTGTTCTCGGGTTAAATCAGAAAGCAGAGCCATAATGGCAGCAGATATGGCACCAGCTCCCTGTAGTGCTCTTCCAATTATTATGTCCCAGATGGAATCGCCGAGAGCTGCAATGATACTGCCAAGTATGAAGAGTATTAGTCCACCAACAATTAGGGGTTTACGGCCGATTTTATCTGAAAGCAGACCAAAAGGGATTTGAAAAATTGCCTGAGTTAAACCATAAATACCAATAGCAATGCCGATAAGTGCTTCGGTAGAGCCTTTTAGGTTAAGGCCATAGGTTGTTAAAACAGGAAGAACCATGAACATGCCCAGCATACGCAGAGAAAAAACTGAGCCTAAGCCCCATGTTGCTCGAAGCTCAAGTGGCGTCATTTTATTATCGTTCATGATTACCTCGAAGTATTTTGATACGTCATTGTAGATAGGTTTTTGACAAGCGGTAAATAGTTAATTGAATTAATAATATTGAATTATACCTGTTATCTTTCAAGTTGCCTCTTTGTTGGCGGCGTTCACTTACCCCAGTCACATCGTTATATATGCTCCCAGGGATGCGTTCACTTGCCGCCGCACTGCAACTTGAAATCTATTGGCTATATAAGGGTAGGGGATGAGTATGAAAGGGAAATAATGGCAGTGTGCATACCACTGCCATCAGGAAGAATTATCGGACGTAAGTTAAAAAGGTTTCTGAGGACACAGTCGGGTCAACAGACATCATGACACTTAGGGAAGTAATTGCCACAATGGAAAATATAAACAACTTACGGGCCCAAACACGGTCGTTAGCGGTTTTGTAACCGGATAACGCCATTCCCAGCCACCAGACGCTCACTGCTGCTGCAACAACCAGATACTTGTAACCCGCGTAACCGCTGATTGCTAGCATTAGGGTTGCAATCATAAATGCCAGGATATAAAGGATAATGTGGTTTTTCGCCACAGATATACCTTTAATTACCGGTAATACTGGGATGTTTGCTGCCTGATAATCTTTGAAACGAAAAATAGCAATGGCATAGGAGTGCGGCATTTGCCACAGGCTGAAAATCAGTAACAGGATCAACGCGCCCGTATCAAACTGACCCGTCACTGCACAATAACCGATAACCGGAGGTGCAGCACCGGATAAACTGCCAATCAACGTGCCATAGACAGATTTCCTTTTCATGTAAAGGCTGTAAACCCCTACATATACGACAAAACCGATAATCGCTAATTGCATTGCTAAGGCATTAGCTGCTACATAGAGCAGCACAATGCCAGCAATACCCAATATTGATGCATAAATCAGGCTGATTTTCGGATCAATAAGCCCTTTCACAAGGACCCGGTTTTTTGTTCTTTCCATGATTCGATCAATGTCACGGTCAATGTAGTTGTTAAATACACAACCAGAAGCCACGACTAATGAAACACCGAGCAGAGTCGATAAGAACAAAGGGTAATCAATCACCCCTTTCGAGGCGAGTAGAAAACCACCGATCACAGAAATTAAATTGCCGAAAATAATTCCTGGTTTAGTTACTTGCAGGTATTGCTTAATCATATATGCAGCTCTTTAATCAACCATCATATTAATGTTGAGGTTGTACATGATCCATAGCGAGCCAACAACAACAATACCGATAATCAAAATAGTGAACAGCAATGCGACTAAGTTCCAGCGCTCTTCTGACGAAGTGTTCATGTGCAGGAAGTAGATAAAATGAACAAGAATCTGCACAACAGCCAGCGCGACTACCGTTGTTAAGATAGTCGTATGGGAGGCAGAACCATCCATTACCATCCAGAATGGAATCACTGTCAGGATGACTGAAAGAACAAAGCCGATCAGATAAGATTTCAGGCTACCGTGGCTAGCTCCAGTATGAGCTGTATTCGAATGACTCATTACATAGCTCCTAACAGATAAACAACGGTAAATACGCAGATCCACACTACATCCAGGAAGTGCCAGAACAAGCTCAGGCAATTCAGACGGGTTTTGTTAACATCTGTTAGGCCGCGGCGTGTTACCTGAATTATCATGATGATAATCCAGACCAGACCACAGGTAACGTGGATACCGTGAGTAGCAACCAGTGCAAAGAATCCAGACAAGAATGCACTGCGGTCAGGGCCGTAGCCTTCTACAATTAGATGATGGAATTCATACAATTCCATCGCTACGAAGCCAAGGCCGAACAGGAAAGTCATACCGAGCCAAGTGTTAACTTGGCTGATGCTACCTTTATTCATGCCTAGCATGGCAAAACCATAAGTGATACTACTGAATAGCAGCAGGAAAGTTTCAACCAATACAAAAGAGAGGCCGAAAATTTCTTTACCAGATGGGCCACCTGCGGTTCCGTTAACCAGCACTGCATAAGTCGCAAACAGACATGCGAACAAAATACAGTCACTCATCAGGTAGATCCAGAAACCGAATACTTTGGTGGCTCCCGCATCGTGGTGCCCATGATCTTCATGGGCATGATTGTGGTTAGTCATAGTTTCAGTTGACATGGTTCAGACCTGCCTTGCTAATTTGTTCATGGTGTTGATTCTCAATTTGCTCAACTTCAGCAACGGGTACGTAGTAATCAACATCTTCATCAAAACTTTTCGCGATCCAAGTGATGATCATGCCAGCGAAGCCTACGATAGCCATCCACCAGATATGCCAAATCATAGCAAAACCGAAAATCAGGCTGAAGCCAGCAATAATCACACCGGCACCTGCATTTCTAGGCATATGAATTTCTTCATATTTAGCAGGACGTTTATAAGCTGTGCCTTTTTCTTTCATATCCCACCATGCATCACGGGTTTGAACATGTGGAACGTCAGCAAAGTTATAAAACGGCGGTGGAGAAGATGTTGCCCACTCTAAAGTACGCCCACCCCAAGGGTCACCAGTTAGGTCACGGTTTTGGTCACGGTCACGGATACTCACGTAGAATTGAATGACCTGACACAGGATACCTACTGCGATCAGTGCAACACCGATTGCGGAAACAACAAGAAGAGTATGGAATTCAGGGTTGATATCTTGGCTGATACGACGAGTCATGCCCATAAAGCCAAGCGCGTAAACAGGCATAAAGGCGATGAAGAAGCCTATGATCCAGAACCAGAATGCGCGGACGCCCCATTTTTCGTTTAGTGTGAAACCAAAGGATTTCGGGAACCAGTAAGCGGTACCAGCGAAACAACCAAAGACAACACCACCGATGATGACGTTATGGAAGTGTGCGATCAGGAACAGGCTGTTATGCAGAACGAAGTTTGCACCCGGAACGGCCAACAGAACCCCAGTCATACCACCAATAGAGAAGGTGACGATAAAGCCGACAGTCCACAACATTGGCGTTTTATATTCAATACGGCCTCGGTACATAGTGAACAGCCAGTTGAAGATCTTAACTCCCGTAGGAATCGAGATAATCATGGTAGCTATGCCGAAGAAGGCATTAACGTTCGCACCGGAACCCATCGTAAAGAAGTGGTGCAGCCATACGATGAATGACAATACGGTGATGGCAATAGTTGCCCATACCAGAGAGGTATAGCCGAACAGTCGTTTTTTCGAGAACGTCGCTGTAACTTCAGAGAAAACACCAAAGACCGGCAGCACCAGAATATAAACCTCAGGGTGGCCCCAAGCCCATATTAGGTTGATATACATCATCATGTTGCCGCCCATATCATTGGTGAAGAAATGGGTGCCCATGTAACGGTCTAAAGTCAGCAGAGCAATGGTAACAGTTAGAATCGGGAAGGCTGCGATGATCAGTACGTTAGTACACAGTGCTGCCCATGAGAATACAGGCATTTTCATCATAGACATGCCAGGAGCACGCATGCGCAGAATCGTGGCAAAGAAGTTAACGCCTGTCAGCAATGTACCGATACCGGATATCTGGAGACTCCATATCCAGTAATCGACCCCAACGCCAGGGTTATACTCTATACCTGAAAGCGGAGGATAAGCTAACCAACCGGTTTGAGCGAATTCACCAACACCCAGAGAGATATTGATCAGTGCAACACCGACGACGAAGAACCAGAAACTCAGTGAGTTCAGGAATGGGAATGCTACGTCACGGGCGCCGATCTGTAGTGGAACCACGATATTCATCAGGCCGACAACAAAAGGCGTCGCCATGAAGAAAATCATGATGACACCGTGGGCGGTGAAGATCTGGTCATAGTGGTGCGGTGGCAGGAAACCCGCTTCACCGGCAGAGGCAACAGCTTGCTGACCACGCATCATGATGGCATCAGCAAAGCCACGAAGCATCATGACCATTGCCACGATGATATACATAATACCGATTTTTTTGTGGTCAACGCTGGTTAACCACTCGCTCCACAGCCATTTCCATTTACGGAAATAGGTCAGGGCTCCGGCAATTGCTAGCCCTCCGAAGAGAATCCCTGCAAGAGTAACCATGATAATGGGCTCATGCAATGGGATTGCATCAAGTGTTAATTTTCCCAACATTACTTTATTCCTCAACTCCGGCATGAGCAGTTTCGCTCATATTCATGTTATGACCTGCAGTTGCACTATGGCCGCCATGCATATTCATGCCGTCCATAAATTTGGCAATAATATCGTGGTACAGGTTAGGCTTAACGCTTGAGAAGTATTCAACCGGATGATTTTGGCTTTGTTTGGCTAACTCATCAAACGCTTGCATGGTATCCAAGGTTTTGGGAGAAGCTTTCACTTTTTGAACCCATTGTTCAAAACCTTCACGATCTGCGGTAGCAGTGGCAGTAAATTTCATGCCAGAGAAACCGTGACCGCTGTAGCTGCTGGACAAACCTTTATAAGTGCCAGGTTCATCGGCAATTAAGTGAAGTTTCGTCTGCATACCAGCCATTGCATAGATTTGACCACCTAATTGTGGAATGAAGAATGAGTTCATCACAGAATCAGAGGTGATTTTAAAGTTAACAGGAACCCCGGCAGGGAAAGCAATTTCGTTAACTGTAGCGATGCCTTGCTCCGGGTAAACGAACAGCCATTTCCAATCAAGAGAAATCACTTCAATAGTCACTGGTTTTTCATCACTGACCAGTGGTTTATATGGGTCAAGCTCGTGGGTTGTTTTCCAAGTAATGGTTGCTAAAATAATAATGATAATGATAGGAACAGTCCACACTACCAGCTCAATTTTATTTGAGTGTGCCCAGTTAGGGCGGTAGGTAGCGTTTTTGTTGGTTTCACGATAACGCAGGGCAAATGTAAATGCCATGATGATTACCGGAATAACAATGATAAGCATCAGGCCAATAGCCGTGAGTATTAGTGTTTTTTGTTCAGCGCCGATAGCGCCCTTAGGATTCATCAATACCATATCGCAACCACTTAGCATAAGAGTGGCTGCGAGTATTGACAATATCCCAATACTTTTATTGTATTTCATAAGTCTCATCTAACGACTCCAAATAACAAAAGCTCTATTGTCGTTTCATCAGTGGGGGCATTCTACGGTAAGGCCATTGGAGTGTAAACATTTGTAATAGTTAGTTGTGGAGTTGTTGGTCCTTTATGTTAATGGGATCACATGCAAATGTAGGATTAATCAGAAGTTAGCTTGAAAAGGTTATTTAAATGTAACGAAATGGTGCCGAAATACTAATTTACACGAAAATAATTTTATATTTTTCGGCGGAAAGGAAAATAGTAAATTACTTTAAAGATTTTTGTGGCGGAATTTTATTTAAGAATTAAATTAACTGCGAGCTACAGCAAGAAGTAACTCACAGTTAAAATCAATAATTAGAAATTATATTTGATAGTGTAGACAACCCCATCCTGCCAGAATCCTTCACCTAATTTATTATCGGCATACCGATATTGAATACCCGTTGTGAAGGATTGGTGAGGTGTCCACCACAATGCTACTGCACCATTAATGCCGTCCCGACCACCATTGCCATAGCGTTCATTCCGGTTGAACTCCATTTCATTCCAGTTAGTTACACTGAATTTCTCTTGCCAGAGCTGAAAATCATAACCGGCTACCCAGCCGACAACGTAGCCGTTATTTCCGGAGTAGAAAGTTTGATCAACATAATGCAATGCAACGAATGGTTTTAACCAGACGCCAGCAAGCTCAGTATTGTAGCCAACACCATAAAGGGTATTTACCTCATGGAAATTTCCGCCATGTGCTTTACCGGGTAGGGAGTAAGTACCGTAAACATGGCCGTAGAGATTAAAACCAGTGTCAGCCAGATAGAAGCGCCCGGTTGTTTTAAAGGTATATCTTTGGTTATCGCCAGGTTGAGCATGCTTACTGTTGAAAGCATTTTCCAGGTCAAAAAAACCGTATAATTCACCCCAGTCAAACCCAGTTCCACCTTCCAATTCCAGGTAGGCAAAGTCGTCTTTATGAGTAGTTTGCCCTGACTTATGTGTAGTATGGCTAGTCCAGTCAAGATAGTTCATGCTGACATTGGCAAAGCCCCATTGATATTCAGCATAAGCTGGGACTGAGACAGTCGTAAACAAAGCAGTAGCTAGAATAGTGTTTCTCATAAATTTCTCTAACGCATCCATGAAAAGAATTTTTTGTTTTTAAAGCTAATTTATATAAGCCTTAAAATGATAGTCTGATTCTATGCGGATATGAATCTTCAATAATTAAATAGTTGCTCAAAAATAGCACTTTTCGACAAAATACTAGCTGAAATGTGATCATTGTCACTTAAATGTTTAAGGGAATATAAAAGGTTGACAATAGTCAACCTTTTAATAAATTAATTTAATATTTATATCTTTAAGCCGGTTTGTTCTTTATTAATGCGAGATAATCTAGAAAACAACCTAAGACAATGCCTGCGATACCAATCTGGACTCCCCATAATAGTAAGTGTTCGGCCAGATCAGGTGCACTAGTCCAGGTAAGAGCGTTGGTGATTATGGTAATTAACCAAAATGTAAGAAGGATGCTTGCTAATGACAATAATCCAAGAGCCAGTCGATAGAAATTTTTGAACTTAGTGCGTGGTATAAAATCATTAGTGTACTGGGTATAATCTAGAGTCTGACGGCAGATCAGTAGCAGTAATAACCCTGGGACAGAAACGGCTATGGAAAATAAGTAGAAGTTTGACCAGCCATATAATTCAACGAGCCAACCAGCAATTGGGCCGACGTATACCCGCCCAACAGCTGATAAGGCAGATAATAGCGCAAACTGTGTGGCGGAGAACGATTTGTTACATAAAGCCATAAGCAGAGCAACAAATGCAGCGGTCCCCATTCCATAACAGAGGTTTTCCAAAAAGATGGTGCTGCTCATGGTATAGATATTTTTGTCAGTAATAGATAACAGCCAGTATCCGATGTTGGAGATAGCTTGAAGAATGCCAAATATCATTAGTGAGCGGAATAAACTCCATCGTTGCATTAAATAACCGCCATATAATGTCCCAACGATGGTTGCGGCTAATCCCAGTGTTTTGTTGGCCATGCCGACTTCACCAGCATCAAAACCAATACCACGGATAAGAAACGTGGTACTTAGGCTGGCAGCAAAGGCATCTCCTAGCTTATATATGATAATCAACAACAGTATCAGCCATGCATTATTACGACTGAAAAAATCGGCTAATGGTTCTATTGCAGCTTGTTGGAGTGTTTTAGGGGGAAGAATGTCAACTTCAGGTTCTTTAGCTCTTAAAGTCGCATAGACGCCAATTAGCATCAATCCTGCCATCAACCAGTATATATGTTGCCAGCCAATATAGCGGTCTGCGATCCATAATGCTAATCCACCCGAAACTAACATTGCTAATCGATAACCCAGTACTGAAACTGCGGCACCTACCCCCCGTTCTTCGCTGTGCAGTAAATCTGCTTTATAAGCATCAAAGACGATATCTTGTGATGCGGAACAGAAAGCAACAGTTACCGCTAGTACGGCTAACCACCATAGATGTTGAGACGGTTGGAGAAAGCCCATTGCAGCGATACTGGCTATGAGTAATAACTGTGTTACAAGCAACCAGCCACGGCGACGTCCAAGAAAAGAGGGGGTAAACCGGTCCATAAAAGGGGACCAGAAAAATTTGAAAACATATGCTTGGCCAACAAGGGAAAAGAAACCTATTGTTTTAAGATCGACGTCTTCAACGGTCATCCATGCTTGCAAGGTGCTGGCAGTGAGTGCGAGAGGTAAACCAGAAGCAAAACCGAGTAAAAGTAAGATACGTGAATTATGTTGAGTAAAAACGGTGAGATAACGATAAGACATGGGCCTCCCAAACTCTACCCCTGAGGGGCAGAGTAAGCAATTAATCCTTAATTAGTGGGCATTTTGTTTGATGAAGTTGCTGACAGATGAGTCTTGGGCCATATCTGCTATAACTTCAGATAGTACAGTATTTACCGCATCAGCAATTTTTTCATTTGTTGCCCCTAAAGGGCCTTGGACATTGTAGCTGGTGCGATAGTTCTTAACTTGTTTGCTTCCATTTTGTGCAGCACTGATGATAGAAATATCGGCTTTTGTTGAAATATTATGGCGCAGGCTGCCTTCCTTAACATCTGCATACAGATTGTTCACAATAATTTGCAGATCGGCATTGGCTGGAGAGCCAATCATATAACCACGGGCGGCCATCTGTTTTTCCAGGATTTCCTGGAGCAGAAAACGTAGATCGCGGGATGGTTTCAGTACTTCCAGCTTGGCATTGCGGTTAACTTGAGCAAGTGTTTGAGACTGGCGATTGTCGGCACCGCTGATACTGATGGTGATAGCACTCATAGTTGGGTCTGCTGTTGGCAGGGTAATTTTAGGATCAATGGTCAGAGTATTGCTGGGAGCAGCGCAACTTGTAAGGAGAAAAAGAGTAATAAGCGGCAAAAAGATTCTTTTCAACATGTTGATTTTCTCATCAGTGATAAGGATGTCCAGTAATACTTATCAATAGTATAAACTGTTGCAATAATAACACCGCCTTTGATCGCGGCATATCCCCGATGGGGTAAACATATATAAAAACCTGATAATATGGGATTCGATTAAAGGTATTTTAATGTGCTGATGCTATAACTCATGAAGAATAGACTAAAATCATTAATATAGTTGATAACATGACTGCTGTGTGGTTAAGGAGAGTAATATGGTGTATCAGGATATAGAAGAGAAATTACAGACGGCATTTAACCCTTCATATTTAGAGGTTATTGATGAAAGTTATCGTCACAATGTACCCGTAGGTTCTGAAAGCCATTTTAAGGTTGTGATTATTAGTGATAAATTTGTTGGTGAACGCATGTTAAACCGTCATCGTTCCGTTTACGGAATATTGTCGGCAGAACTGGCCGCAGGTGTTCATGCTTTGGCGTTGCATACCTATACAGAAAAAGAGTGGAATGAATTACAGGATACCGTTTTAGCTTCACCAGCATGTCGGGGTGGTAATAATCAATAATATTATAGTTCGGCTTTTGTCAGCAATTCTCGACTCACACCGTCTGCATCGCTATAATGTCGCGTCTAATTTTTAGAATGGTTTCGGGACGCTTCTGACATCAGGGATTCTCGGTTTTTAAATGCGACCGCCCCGGTTCTTAGAGAGTGTTGTGATTGGTACACAGAACGTGTGCCAGCCGCATGGTCTCTGGAGTTGACCGAGCACTATGATTTTTTTGAGGTAAAAAGATGCAAGTTTCTGTTGAAACCACTCAAGGCCTTGGGCGTCGTGTGACAATCACCGTTCCTGCTGCCGATATCGAAAAAGCAGTTAGTAGTGAGTTAGTCAATGTAGCAAAAAAAGTTCGTATTGATGGTTTCCGTAAAGGCAAAGTGCCTATGAACATCATTAAACAACGTTATGGTGCTTCTGTTATCCAGGATGTTCTGGGTGATCTGATGCAACGTAATTTTATTAATGCAATCATCGAACAAAAGATCAATCCAGCTGGTGCTCCAAGCTATGCACCGGAGCAGTTCAAAGATGGTGAAGACTTCACTTTTTCTGTTGAGTTCGAAGTTTATCCAGAAGTTGAGCTGAAAGATCTGGAAAACATTGAAGTTGAAAAACCTGTTGTTGAAGTAAAAGACGAAGATGTTGACACAATGCTGGAAACTTTGCGTAAGCAGCAGGCTGAATGGAAAGAAACCGAAGAAGCTGCTAGTGCAGAAGATCGTGTTACCGTTGATTTCAATGGTTCTATTGATGATGAAGAGTTTGAAGGTGGTAAAGCTTCTGACTTTGTTCTGGCTATGGGCCAGGGCCGTATGATCCCAGGTTTTGAAGAGGGCATTGTTGGTCATAAAACGGGTGAAGAATTTACCATTGATGTGAACTTCCCAGAAGATTACCATGCTGAAAATCTGAAAGGTAAAGCGGCTAAGTTTGTTATCACTTTGAAAAAAGTGGAACAGCGTGAATTGCCAGAGTTGACTGAAGAATTCATCAAACGTTTCGGTATCGCTGATGGTACAGTTGACGGCCTGCGTGCAGAAGTACGTAAAAATATGGAACGTGAACTGAAAAATGCAGTTCGTAACCGTATTAAATCTCAGGTTATCGATGGCTTGGTTAAGGCTAATGAAATTGAAGTTCCTGCGGCAGTTGTTGATGGTGAAATTGATGTTCTGCGTCGTCAATCTGCTCAGCGTTTTGGTGGCAATGAAAAACAAGCTCTGGAATTGCCTCGTGAGCTGTTTGAAGAACAAGCTAAACGTCGTGTTGCTGTTGGCCTGTTGTTAGGCGAAGTTATCAGTAGCAATGAGCTGAAAGCTGACGAAGAGCGTGTTAAAGGACTGATTGAGGAAATGGCTTCTGCTTATGAAGATCCTCAGGAAGTGATCGAATTCTATGGTAAAAACCAAGAATTGATGGGCAATGTTCGCAATATTGCTCTGGAAGAACAAGCTGTTGAAATTCTTCTGGGTAAAGCAAAAGTTTCTGAAAAAGAAACTACTTTCAACGAGTTAATGAATCAGAATCAAATGGCATAAGTTTTGGCTTTGCCGTGAGATAATGAGTTTATCATCTTAGTGAAATGAACCCGCAGATTTATCTGCGGGTCAGATTGCAGGCAAGCCCTGCTAAAATTATGAAAATTTTGTATGGCTTTTATTCCCAATAAATTATGTCAACGAAAGAAGTTTAAGAGCTGATAAATATATTTCTTGCAATGAAAGATTATTCACATTCTCTTTATCGTATAGTGTTATGCATAGTTCATCTGAAATAAGAGGTCCCCAATTTTGAGGTTTTGTTACACCGTAAAGAGCAACTATTTTTTTATTAAGAGCTGCTGCCAAATGACAAATGCCACCATCACCAACGATAACAAGATCAACACTATTTATTAGTGATAGAAAAGATTTAAGATTTTCGCTTTCTATAATCTGTGATTTTCCCTCTATCATGGTTAATAGTTCATTAGCTTTTTCTCTATCCTTGTGGAGTGTTGAGATCAAAAAATATGCATCAGGAAAATTTTTTATAATTTCGTTCGCTATTGATGCCATTCTTTCATTTGTAATTTGACTTCTTGTCCTATTATTAGATACAGAAAATAAAATTTTAGGAAACTTACTGTTTGAGAAACCACTAAAATCTTTCATAACGATCTTTGGAGATAAATCAAATGGTATTGATTCTATTTTTGGATCAAAAATCTTTAATAATTTTAGTGATTGATGGAATCCATCAATTCTTCTGAAATCCGTTGGGACATTAATTAATTTCTCATGCCATTTTTTATGGCCTGTTACAGCATAACGTTTTCTTGCATTTACAACCCATAAGAATAAATTATTTAGTTTCATAGGCGAGGTCTTTGCAGAAATCGCCATATCAAATTTTTCTTTTCTCTGTTTTAATGCTGTAGTTAAAAGAGAGGTATATTTATTTCCTTTTGGTATAGTGTGTATTATGACATCAGGACAAAGATATTTAGTCAATTCTTCATTATTGAATTCAATGAATAAATGTATTTCAGATGATGGGTGTTTTAATTTTAGGTAATTTATTAAAGGCTGCGTACATATTAAGTCTCCCAGACCATTCCTTCTCAAAATAGCAATTTTCACCGATTTCTCCTATCTTTATCTGAATAATTGTCTCAAGTTCTGCGCAAAAAATCTGTACAGAGCACACAACATCTTACACATGTTCAATATATCATTTTTAAGTTTATCACAAATAGTTCTAGAGTCTCATGAGGCGTAAGCCACCATACAGCCCAAATTTAAACCCGATAGAGCGATTATGGAAGGTCATGAATGAACATGTTCGAAATAACCGTATTTCGCTAATAAACATGAATTTCGAGACAACGTATTCAAATTTTTCACCACAACACTACCTGATATAGCGGACTCGCTGATGTCTAGAATTAACGACCATTTTCAGGTGATAAAAACTGCATCTTGAAGTTTCTTGGGTATATATGCCCTGATTTTTATCTCTAATAACCTATAGCAATCACGTAAGGTTTTATTTGTGAACCGTAATGATCACCATTTGGAATGACGGTCACACCATTTTTATCAAAATCGTAAATTTGAAAAAACATATCTCCATATGTTCGACTATTTATTCTAGCGGTAACCGATAGAGATAATGTTTTATTTGGGAATGGTATTGGAAATTTAATATATTGCCTTTCTTCTTCTCCTCCTACCCAAATACCATCAGACCATTGATAGATTAATCCCGTTCCTTCATCCTTCCACCATCCTTTTTCGGATAATTGAGCTGTTGTACCACCTGATTTACTCCATTTACCCGCTTGGCAAGCTAAAATAGCTCCTTCTTTATCTCGACTGATTAAACCCTTTGGAGAACACTGCATTCCAACAATTGCAACTTTTTCTAATAACAGATATTCTTCGGTAGTAAGACGTTCTTTTGCTTTAATTTGTCCACCTGAATAAATCCCCTTATTGTTGACGCTACGTATCCAATCTTTATCTGACATATAAAAGCCACCTTCATGGGTGCTGTTCATCCAGCCTTTATTGTTTTGTGTCACAAGCCAACCACTGTTACTTTTAATATCACCTTCTGATATCACATTTTTCGAAAATTGCCCCGTTTTTGCATTAACTTTATCAGCATTGTCCAAATTATTACCATTCATATCAATAGACGTATACATACGATTTAGCTCAGGTCTATTGTTAACATTAAAACGATAAAGGCGGTCGCTTTCCTGTAATGCTGTACCTAACACTTCCGATGAAAGTGCTATTGCAATATGTCCCTTTTTACAATCAATACCAAAATCTTTGGGCTGACTGCTCCAGCCATTATAAGCACCTGTCGCAATATTTTTTTCATCAATATATCCGCCTAACCCTGAAATTTGCGTTGATATCGCCCTTAAGCCTTTGTAGGTAATCTCTGAACCATTGACGCTGCATGTCAAAGCCTGAAGTTTGTTCTTAAGTTTACTGTTTTTAACTACGCCGGTTACATAGCCTTGACCAAAACTGTTTTTCTCCGAAAATCCTTTTTGAAGATAGCCTTCTTTTATCAGTAAGGAGGAAGTGATGCGAAATGGTAAGGGTTTAGTCAAGATTGTATCCGTGTTGTCAGCTATATATTGCTTAGCTGCTTCATTAAACGTGCTGGCGTGTGTAGCTGCTACACTCCATTCTTTTTCATTAAGATATTCACTGTACTTTTCAGCAGCATAAATTGCCCCTAACGAGATGATAGCCAAAGCGGCTAATACTTCCAGCGAGACAAAACCACGATGTGGCATCAATGTAGTAAGAGACTTTTTGTTCACGTTCTCAACCTCGGGTAATCCACGGCAACCACGTTGCCGCGACTCCACATAAGAATGGTGCAAATGGTGCAGTTCGATAAGTTGCTTGTTTCTGCCACCGCAATGGATCACGTATTTTTTTAATCAGCAGAAATAGCGTTCCTATCACCGCAGCGATCCCAATAATCCAAAATAAAAACAGTATAGAAAACCACATTCCTAATCCTGCTATTAGGTATACATCGCCAAGACCGAATAACTCCTGTTCTGCCCATTGGTTATAAGCCGCTCGTACATACCACAGCACGCCAAACAATATCAGGGAGGTGAATGTAGTGAAGAATAATGTGTCTGGATGTATTAAGGAACGATAAACGGTTCCTATCAGCCAGAATGTCACCGTAAAACACTGAGGCAAACAGCGACTGGCACTATCCAAAAAAATAAACAGTGACAGGAATCCGCTACAGATAATGAAGAATAAAAGATGAATTAAAGATATCTCATTCCAGGCCATCATCACGGAAAACAGAGTAAACATTGGAATGACATACTTCACAAAAGGCCAGACCGATGAAAGTGGAGATTCGTTATACATGGATAAAAAGCGTCTTGCTACATATGCAGCTAGCAGTTGCCACTGAATTGACAGAATGCCAGCCAGCACCATATAACCGAATGTTGTCTGCCAGTGATTCATCGCTTTTCTCCCTGCAATGCTGGTAAGTACAAGGCATATATCTTTCTGGCATAATTCATTCGCTTGCTATCATTATCTTTTTTAAATCCTGCGTTGTATGAACCAAGGCATGTCCAGTTAATGCCACATTTCTGTAGATGTTTTGCTAAAATCCAAGCGCCTATTTGTATATTCAGACACGAATTATCTAACAGATCATCTTTAGACTGAATTACTCCCAGAAGTTTTAATTCTGGAATATGCATAGAATTGATTTGCATCAGGCCATAATCGATACTAAGAACCTTGCCCTTTTTATTACGATTGATATTCATTTCTTGTGTGTTAAGGCCGCTTTCCTGTGTTGCGATCGCTTTCAGTAATAAGGGATCAATTCGGTATTTTGCCCCTGCTTCATTAAAACAGAAGGCATGAGTACGAAAACAAAAAATAATAGCTGCAATCAACAATAATGCTTTTATTTTCATCTTTCCCGCCTAAAAAATAGAAAAGGGGAACTTCCCCTTTTCTGTCGGAAAAAGGGTGAATTTTATAATTCAATTAACTGTTTGATTTAAAGATAAGCGTGTTTATGCCAACTGAGCCATTGTCAGCTTTACATTGGGTACCTGCTTTTTCGGCGCTAATAGCACCAATATTATTGGTTCCTGAGATATTCATTTCATGGATCATGGCACTACCACTCAGTTTAGTTACTATCATAGTGCAAGCTTCCTGAGGCACATTCTTATAGGTGATAGAAAACCCTTTATTGTTGGTTGAGCCTTGAACTTTTTCTGGTGAAACGATGACATCACCTCCCCAGCCATTGGCAATTTTGGCATTTCCTGAAGACTTATCCCCATTAATGGTCATGTTGCCGGGTGCTCCACCAAACTGAACCAGTGTCCCTGTCATTTTGGCCGCACTTGTAAATGGATATTCACCTTGTGTTTTCAGCATTCCTCGTGATTGTGTGACCAGCATCTGCACATTAGATATCTCGTCATTGATTGTATTTTTGTTGAACATTCCAGATACAGCCCCTACAGACAGCACAATCGCAACCGCGATAATGGCTAGTACGCCCATCATTTCTAGACTCAGGAATCCCCGGT
Organism: Photorhabdus heterorhabditis; assembly: GCF_001280945.1. Lineage (NCBI taxonomy): Bacteria > Pseudomonadati > Pseudomonadota > Gammaproteobacteria > Enterobacterales > Morganellaceae > Photorhabdus > Photorhabdus heterorhabditis. The sequence goes on from NZ_LJCS01000009.1 coordinate 61,584, forward strand.
GCAGAGACATATTTCTCTGTTGTTCAGCTGCTTTTTCTGCATCAATCATCATTATGTGATCCTTTATGTTTACACTCATTGTTTACCCCATTTGATTAACTAGATTGTTCAAATCCTTCGTTGCCAGTAACAGCAGCAACATGTACGAAAACACCAGCAAGAAGCACAGTGCCATTAAATACGCAGCCTTCTTCTTGACCTGTTTAATGGTTTGCTCCAGCCAGCGATCAGCATAATGTTCCAGAATATTTTCGGTGCCACTTTCCTCCGTTAATAACATCATTTGGTTAACACAATCCTTTGATGGAAAGTGGTAACCGGTACTCTTTAAAGCCAGTCCCAGATGTTGGCCCTGATTCATGTAATGCACGGTTTCGTTGATTCGAGTTTCTAGCCAAGGGCTGGCGGTTTCGCCCAACATTTTCACGGCATTTAATACCTGGATATTGACCCGCAATAATGCAGCAATGTTGAGCAAGAAATAGACACCCTGAACAGTTCGGTAAACAGACCAAGGTGGCAGGAGATCGGCAATTTTCCGATGCTGCCAATGTCCCAATGACCAATAAATCAGTCCTGAAAGCAGTAACAGAATGGAAATAATGACTATGCCATGATGAACAAAAAATTCCGAAATATTGGTCAGTTGTTTGAGTGGTCCTTGCCACTTCTCTCGCGGAACTAATTTCGCTAACTGAGGAATAAATTTGTCACACACCAGATTCATCATCAGTACAACAAGGAAAAGCAAAAACGCGGGATACACTACCGCGCCTGTTAACGCTGACGTCATTTCACTTTTCCCTTGTACAATGCGGCTGGCACGACGCAAAGCATCGGCAATATTACCTGCCAACACCCCAGAACCTATTAAGGTAGCTTCCTGAACCGGAATCCAGTCCATCAGCATGGTTTCCAGCGCGTCCTGACCTTTATCCAACGCTTGAATGCAGTCCGTCAGTAGCACGGCAATTGGATGCTTTTTCTTGCCAAAATCCGTTGCTACATTACGCATATCGACCAATGCCTGCCGTAGCGATTTATTGTTATCCAGCAGGAACGCCAGCATGTCGTAAAAGGCAATCCGATCTTTGGCTGAAAAAGTTTTACGGTATATCCAGCGAACAACCGCAGACACCTGAACATCTACGGATAACGCATGTTCTCGCTGTCGCTTAAACACTAGTCCTCCTTCAACAGCGTGTAGCTGTCTTCATCAAGCGGGCAGATAGCATCAGCAGCCAAGGGATCAACCTCTCCGGTATTGATATAATGTAGAACATGCTGATTACGAGTAATTCCTCCTAATGAACGATGCCAATAGGTTTTAGCCGCTGTCGGCCCATCAGTTCGGTACAGTTTGTAAAACTGGGCATCTGGAGAAATTACCTCAGCCACAACAACGCGCCCAATAATGCCTTTGTAGCAGTATTCACAACCGTCACCATGACGCATAAACACCTTTTCAGGTTGGCAGTAGCGTTCTATCAACGCCCGCTCATCGGGGGTCAATTGGGAGGCAACTGATGCATAGGAACGCTTACAGTGCGGACAGATGCGTTGAACCAGACGTTGACTGATTAATCCCATCAATAGTTGAGGGTCGGCGATCAACCGGCCTGGTACACCTTCGGTTTCCAGACGCTCAATAATGTTGATAGGGTTATTAGCATGCAGAGTGGTCATCATCAAGTGCCCAGTCATTGCAGCTTTAATCGCCGCCATCGCCGAGTCATAGTCGCGAATTTCACCGTTCAGAATGGCATCCGGATCAGAGCGTAAGGCATAGGCAATGGAGAGTAACCAGGCGCGACTGACTTCTTGTACATTCTTTTTATCCGCAATTATTGGTGTTTGAATGGCTCCAGGTATACGACCTTCTGGGGGATCTTCAATGGTCAGTAACCGTTTCACTGGTAACCGGTTGGTGTATCCGTTCATCGATAAATAGGCAGCGGATACCGTGCGTAATGTGGTGGATTTCCCTGAACCAGTGGGACCTGACAGGATAATAATTCCTTCCGGCCGACACAGAAGCCTCTTAATGGTACTTATTTGCTGCGGTAGAAATCCCAGCAATTCAAAACTCGGCACTTGAGCACCATCATCTTTAATCAGGCGCATAACGGCATATAACCCGCCGACAGCTGGCATATGTGCGTAACGAGCGCCAAATATTCCTAGCGGTTTCACAAATGCTTCAGCAATCCGACCATCTTGATGCTGGTTTGGGTAGAACTGTTTTTCAGTCACATCACACATCGACAACACGATGGTTGACGCTAGCTCCCAACCTTCCTCTTTATCAATACAATCTAGCACCAGCAATTCACCATGTACCCGTGCTTCGATATAGCAAAAATCGCTGTTATCGCGTCCTATAGTAAAATGCAAATCTGATGATCCAAGCTTAATTGCCTCTCGAAAGTAGCGCAGAACCTTGCTTTGAGTCGATGAAAGTTGTGTCCTATTATTTTGCTGAGCATCATTCAGTTGTACTACTTCATCTAACGAAACAGCTCTACAACGAGTTCGACCAGGGTTAGCTTTCTGTACACGACTAACATAGTTTTGTATCAAGAAATCCCCGCTACGATTTTCTGCGTAGCAAATATCCAGTATGTCATCCTCCTTTGGTGTGACGCAGATATAGCGGGCAATCTCCTGCGGTGGTGATTCAATGACAAAATTTGTCATACCATTCCTCTTTTAATTAAATGGTAAAGAGCGTTCATTTGAGCCGTTGGATACTCGGACTTCGAGTGCCGTGATCGCTTTAATTTTGTACGCTGTACCTGGAATAAATTGCCCTGTTGTGGCTTCAACCCAGCTGCCATCAGGCAATCCTAAGCGGGCAATTAACCGGTTACCTGTTCCGTAGATTTCTTGAATATGAGGTAACTGCTGCATTCTGGGCATGACCGATGAATGCATTTCACTGTCAGTAACAGAGGACATTGTTGTTGTTATATTTTCGCTGACATTTTCAGCAAGTTCTTTTTGCGCCCGTGCTCGTGCTGCTTGCGCTTCTAGGATCACCGTTTCAGCCTGAATTTGTTCCAGCTGATGTAAGGTATAGTTTGTCATCACTGGCGGTTTGGCCTTTTGGGGCATTTCTATTTCGTTATCTGTTGTTGATGCTTTGGCAGGTAGACATGTACTTGAGATTAGAACAACAATAAGGGATAAGTAATTACGGTTTTGCATAGAGTTTTCCTTCAATTTTGTAGTTCAGTCGTCCCTGACTTAACACCAGAGTGATTTGGTTGAGTCGGATACCGATATCATCTATCCCTGCAAACAATTGAGTTGGTGGGATAGTTGTATCGAGTGACAAACTAAATGTCCGCCAAGGCAATACCGATTCCTCTCCTGAGGGAGTCACAATGCGGTTATCCTCTTCCTGAAGAGTGAGAGGTAGTCGCATTTGTTGGGTGAATGTCGTTAATCGCTGGATTTGTACCTCTCCCTTTGGCAATTCGCGTTTATCAGCTGGTGTTTCAAATGAGATGGACTGGTTAAAACCACCAATATCGCCACTCCCCGGTAAATTGAAATAAGGATGCTCAGTAAACGTTTGTTTTACTCGATGGGCAAAATCGCCGACATTGCCTCCATCAGGCAAGGTATAGGCAAAACGGATGGAACCCTCCTGAGAACACTGTGCTTCCTTGAAGATCCAGCCAGCCAGCGATATAGGAGCGGCCTGCCAACGTGCAGCACAGGTATTCACAAAATTTTTCAATCGCGGTTGGGTAATCCATGGAGGAATAATGACAGAACTCGCCGATATATTTTCCTGCTGCTGAGCCAATATCGCCTGACGGACAGCTTCCTGTCGAATCGCTTCTTGGTGGTCACTATAAAGCGTCCAACCGCAGTAACTGACCAGAACCGCAATTCCGAATGTCACCATGCCAAATAGCGTTTTTTTCATGGATGCTGAGTAAAAGCGGCTAGAAGCAGGAAATCGACTCCCATTTAGGAATGCATCAAGATTAAATGGCTGGCTACCGTCAATGTGCCAATCTGTCGGTGCAAAACATTGCCACCCGTCTTTAGGTTCGTGGTTAAATTGCGTAAAGGTTTCTCGTGCTTGTTCGATATGGAGGCGGTTGCCTACTACATCGTTTATCAATACACCATCAATACTGCTGACAAAGGCAAATTTGTCCGTCTCTAATGGCACAATGGTATAGCCACTCTTAATCTGTTGAGAGGCTATCAACAAACCCAATGAGTAGAGTCCCTTTATTTTTCTAGGTAATGTCAGTGTTGATCGACGGACTAGGCCGGCTACAAACTGGGCTTGGCCTTCACTATCACGGTAACGATAAGTCACTACGTGATCGGCACCCAGCCGTCGAGCCAATCCCTTGATATTTCTGCGATCACGCGATGAAACGGGTTCCCAGGTAACACCAGCAAGAAATGCAATATGCCCTCGAATGACAGGCGTGGCTGTCATAGTGTTGTTGTGCTGTTGCATTATACTTCCTGTAAAATCACTGGCGTAATCAGGATCACTAACATTGTGTCTGCATCTTCATTCTGTTGACCACCGCCTAAGCCAAAGAACCAAGGCTGCCCAACTCCCTCTTTTCCCGCTTTTCGGTTAGTCTGCTGGAATCCAGAAAGTACAATGGTTTGCCCTGATTTCATGTTGACGCGTTGATTGACGGTCTTCAATTTAGTATTCAACAGTTCTACCGAACTTCCTCCACTAGTAAATGTCCTGCGAGTTGGTGGATCAGAAAGACTGATTGAAAATTGCAGTTGTAGGTTATTCGCATCCGGCATGATGTATGGCAGCAATGTCATGTTGAATCCGGTTGTAATTGTGGCTGGTTGGATAGAAGTCGATGTTCCGACATTGGCGGTAGACTCGGTAGTCACTTGCGCTACATAATCTTCTTGCTCAGCAACTTGTAGCGGCAGTGATGTCATATTGGTCGTTGCACTAGACTGTTGAGTGACTACACTGACCTTAGCTTGCTCAGAAAGTGCTTTGATAAAGCCTTTTGAACCAGCTAACTTACCATCAACAATAGACAATCCTCCGGTCATGGCGTTTTCAGCTGCTCCGGAAAATCCACTGGTTAACGTCATTCCAACACTGCCGCTGCTAAATATGGCATTCCAGTCAATACCAATTTGATCTTTATTATGTTTTTCAATGCTCAAGACTTCCACATTCAGTACGACTTGACGGTTCAATTCTTTATTACGTTCTGCCACAAATTGTCCTACAACATCCAAAACTTGTGGTGCATCAGTGACCGTCAAATGCCCAGACGAAAGGAACATTCGTCCAACGTTTGGAGTCAACATGGTTTTAATTGAATTCTGCAAATCAGCATACAGAGAAGATTTAATTTCCATTGTGGTCGTTTGTGAGGTATTAGCATCACCTGTAATGGCATTTCCGCTTTGACCACCACTGTTTCCCGCTGTTGATGTCGTACCACTGACGACTTTTGAATTGAATTCTGCTTTAGAATCCATAAACGCAATATTGAAAGATCGCGTTTCCAGGTAGTAGAGATAAATTCGTCCCTTTTCGTAACGCCATGACATCCCTAACCGGCTGGTCACGCTATCAAGCAGCCCTGACAGTGAACCGCTCCAATACAGCCCATTCAGCGTACCAGAAGGATTAGCAGATGAATTTCCCATGGTAGCTAGAGGCACCATACCGTTCGCATCAGGCGATGGGATATTGTTTGTCAGTTGTTGGGTTTTTCCTCCAGTACTGCCTAATACCATTGAAACATCAGGGGTTACCGTCACCGGGATTCGACAAACACCAGCGATGCGTTGAGAGATTTCGTTGAGGGTGATGTTACCTTGCCGATTTAGTGTAATGGTGCAATCAGGTACGGACTTTTGAGTTTGACGTTTTTCAATAATCGGAACAGGGTTAATCCACTGGCTTCTTGCTTCTCCAACCATCGGCCCTGTTGATTTCAGTCGGTTCATTTGCTCTTGTGCTCGGGCGTAATCGTTATCAGCATGTTGCATATTGTTATTGATACGCTCGATACTGGCACAGCCGGATAGAACTAACGCCGCCAATATTGGCGTTAGAACAAATATTTTATTACACATGCTTTTATCCTATTGATTAGTTCAGATAGACAACCGCGCCATCGGGAATTCTTATCGGTACTGGTACGGTCATATCTTTGCCACTGTTGTCGATGAGATGACGTTGCTTAACTGTGCCAAGCAACGCAGAAGATAGAGTTTGTGTTTTGAGAGCATTCATTAACCCACGCTCAGGTTTTTGCCATACATAAATACGCTGCTTAAAAATTACATGATAGATTTCATGATTTGGCTTCATGCCGATCTGGTCAGGTTTTAATACTATCTCATTCGGTGTCGCGTTCACGTCAGGATGATCATAAAGGTAATCATTTATCGCATTGATATACTGAACAGTTTCAGTTGCTCGCTGTGTCATAATCGTTAAGGTTTCAACAACATCCAGCTGTGAATTCTGACGATTTTCATAAAGACTTGTCAGAGTCAATACAACAAGGAAAAAGGAAAGCAGTAGATACCCCATGGCTACACCTCATTGTTCCATAACCTGAATGAGACATTGTGGTGTATTGGTTTCTACATACAGGGGTTTTTGGGCGTATTGGTAGAGACTAAATACGTCATTGAGTGCTGATTTAAAATGACCTTTAAATTGTAACGGGGCATCTATACGATAATTAATCGGGGTTTCCCATATTACCGTCCAATTAATGGAATCTGCCGCTGAGCACATTTCTTTTACTGCCCAAGCCATAATGCCGTCTTTTAATGTTGTTCCTTTTTCAATACGCCATTGTTTTTCAACTGGGGTAACGGGAGGAGGATTCTGCGTTAAATTGATTGGTTTTATAGTCGTTGTACCTTTAAATGTATTCGATGATATAGCCCTTGGCTTAGGAGCTTGCTTTGTGACTTCCATTTTTCCTGCATTTTGTGAAGCAATGACAGGTGTTTTTATGGTTACCTTGGGGGGAGTTAAGGCTGCAATAGTCGTTTTATTTTCATGTCCTTTACCAATATTTTTCATTGCCATATTTTTAGGTGATTTTGCGACACCTTCTAATCCAAGAATTTGTTGCTGCTCAGTAACGACGGTTATTTCTGGGGCCACCTTGGGAGGATTATTTAATACTTGGGTTTGACATCCAGCCAATAATAACACAGCCGCCGATCCAGCAAGAAAATAACGCTTCATGGGTATTCCTATGTCGTTGAGGATAGTGGGTTCGATTTTGTAGCTGATTGCTTAAAGCTATTTTTTAATATTTGGCTATTGATCCGTTTGTTTACCGAAGCTTGCTTTACTTTCGGAGTAGATACGGAACATTCAGATAAAAACACATTTGCAAGTATCACTGTGATCAGAAGAGATCCTTTATGTCCAGAACTACCCCAGTGATTGAAGTTTTTTCTTGAATGTCATTAATAAGAGCTTTCTATTTTGATTACTAAATTGATTAATTAAAAAATGCAAAAGTACTCGGTTTGATATTATTTTTTAGTTAATTAACTAATTTCACGGGTATGATGGCATGACTCCTGATATCGGTGATTACCTACTCAGTAACGACTATTGTAGTGACTTTTCCTTGGTTTCCGTTTTGACATGGAAAATGCCTATTGAGAAAAAAAACGCTAACATAAACGTTAGCGGCTAGATTGAAAAAAATATTTTTTAAAGAATCAGGAAACGCTATAACGGATTTCACAGCTTTCGAGAAAGCGTAAAAATGCGCATTGGCGTTCATGTACTGAAGTAATTTGCGCAATGTGCTGAATTTCAGCAAGAAGTAAAGGAGCTGCGCTAAGACATTCCACAGACTTATCTTGAAGGTTTAATAGAACTTCTTTTGAATGTTCCAATTCGTTAATAATGTGCTGTGGAACAATACAAGGCTCCCCTCCAAAACGGACAAATGCAATAGCTCCTGGAATATTAGTAATTGTTGTTGTGTGAACTTTATGGATATCAAACTGCAGAAAAAGATAATTTGGAAGCATAGGCTTCTGGGTATATCGGAAGGAATTGCAGTCCGTTCTAGGTGAGACTTTTATCAACATAGGCCGAAAAACATTAATACCTAATGCACTGACTCGCCGTGAAATTTTTTCGACATCCTGAACAGTGCAATAGAGCACATACCAGCAGTTCACTCTTTCCTCCTTAGTTTTTAGGGAAGCCGCCCCCATTTCCTATCCGCGAGGTAGGAATATATAAATAAATTTTATGGTTGCTTGAATATCAAGTAATAATACAACAATTTGCTTTATATTCAAGTTTTGCTTTCTAAGCGAACCTCACATTTTTGATTTAATCGTTATGCTAGTGAAAAAGTGAGCGAGGAAAAAATGGTACCGAAACGTTTAAAAGAAGCCCGATTGCACAGAGGGCTGAAGCAGGTAGAGTTGGCAGAACTGCTTGAATTAGATGGTGTTGATATACGAAAAATGATCTCAAATTATGAGACTGGCCGCTATACACCATCCTTTAAAATTGTGGTTGCTATTGCTAAAAAACTTAATTATCCAGAATGCTATTTCTACATTCAAGATGATATCTTTGCAAAGAAAGTATTGAGCCTTTTCTTATCAAATGTTGAAATTGAGAATCTTTACCATTTAGAAATTCAACATATAAAAGATTCAGTGTGCTCACTTTCTGATTTCTTGAAGAAAAATTTCCCTGAATCAAAATGAAGAGCGCGGCTTAATCTTCTCTTAATCAGGAAAGCCGCCGCCAACTGCGAGAAGGTATATTTAGGCTGATTATCACTCGTTTGGTGTAAACCCTTATTTTCGCTAAAGTGCTCTAAGGCATAAGGCATTGTTGTAACATGTCATAATCTTTTTATATGCGGGTTGCTTTATAGTTAATAGGATTGACAGCGATATGTACATGGAGGTTACTAGTATCATGACGAATCGCAGGCAGCATATTGATGCTCGCTTAGGTTTAATTCGCTATTTAGCTCATGCTGACGACCGTCAGAAAAAATGCTTATAAAATAAGTTTAAAATTTGGTGCTGCACTATGTTCGATATAATTGACCAGCTGGTGAAAGATAGCTTGTTTTGTGTTGGTACTACGGAGATGAATTTTCTCACTCATCTGAATCTATCTGTTTAAAGGAACGATCAGTAACCTAAAAAAATAACACCTTATCAGTAGTAGGATTAGATAATACAATAAATTAATATACCCTTTTTCTTTCAAGTTGCTGCTTTGTTGGCTGTTTTGACTTACCCCAGTCACATCGTTATCTATGCTCCTGGGGGCCGTTCACTTGCCGCCGCGCTACAACTTGAAATCTATTGGATATAGTAAGGGAATCTGACCAGTTACCTGGTCAGATTTTATTAATTTGATTTTATAATTTTCCGAATTGTGGGCGCAATTCGATAATGAACTTTACAATAACGAGGTGGCTTATTTCTCGTCAATAATATAAGTCTTTTTTATGACTCCATTTTTTAGTCACCTGTCTGATCGGTTACAAGAAATAATCGGATATAACTAATTGATAGAAAAATTAAGATATAACGGAAATGAGCAGTTTTTGTGTTCTGGTATTAAATGTAGCAATATATTCAAATAAACAATTTTTCATCATTGAGTAGTGTTCATAAAGTAATTCGTCATTTTTCCATTTTGCTAGGTTTTGGAAATATTTTAATGTATAAAAAGTTACAGCTATTCCACACTGTTCGGAATTTAAATAACCTTTAAATTTATTTTTAAGAGAAACCACATAACCATCTGGAGGAGCTACAAAAAAACCTCCATTACTTAACTCAAATATTTCCCAAAATCCGCCTAGATATCCCTCTGCGTTTTCATCCATCCACGAATAAATATAAGTGTTACCTACAACAAATAATTCTTTAAGATATTCAGAAAGAAATTTTTTTCTATCGAAGTGCCAGGTTATTTTCTTTTTGGTTACGAGTGGAATATTTTCAGTTGCGTTTTTTTTACCTACTACACATGGGTTAATTTTTACGAAATTTTGATACATTTAAAATATCTCCTTTTTCCTTTGATGACATCAATTCCAATCAATTAACAAGATTGAATAATTTATTGTTAATGAGAGGCCCAAAGGAGAACTTATGACATTTTCTATGTTTTTAACCAGAAATATCAATCTATTATAAACACAAGTGGCTAATTTTTGGCTTTTATCAAATGGGGTATTTTTTGCGCGATCTTAAAGTATACTGGTAATTCTCCCTGAAAAACGGGTGAAACGAGTCCTTCTTGAACAGATAATTGCCCTGAAATTCAAAATGAAGGTTTGGTTAGTGGGGGGAATTCCAGATTAACTATTAGATAGTATTCAGTGTATCTACTTTACGGACCAGATGGTTCCAGGCGACTACCCCCTACCCTTTGAGGGAGATCGTTTCAGGGATGAAGTTGTGTAGAAGGTGATATCCTTAAACATGAACATGGCAATCAGCTCTTTTTTGTACGATATTTTATTAGAACAAAGTAATGGATAAAAAAACAACGCTCTGTTAATAATCTGACCCGTAGATTTATTTGCAGGTTTTTTTATTCGTGGAAGGCGAGATTTTTCTTGAAAAAAGTGGATTTAACCCCAGATCCTTTTTCATATTATGTATATGATTGCAAAATTTTTCAGGGGAGGTCTTCCCTTGATTGGCTAACTTTGAATCATGGTCATCATCGCTTATCTCAAGTAGAATCGGTTATGAATGGCACCAACATGAATTCTATTAGGAGACGGAAATGTCATATAGCGACAAGCGGGATCAATATGTGCCTCATATGGCTTTGGTGCCGATGGTAATTGAACAGACTGCACGTGGGGAACGTTCGTTCGATATTTATTCACGTCTGTTAAAAGAGCGTATTATTTTTCTGACGGGTCAGGTTGAAGATCATATGGCAAACCTGGTTGTGGCCCAGATGTTGTTCCTTGAGGCAGAAAATCCGGAAAAAGATATTTTCTTATATATAAACTCACCAGGTGGTGTGATTACTGCGGGAATGTCTATTTATGACACTATGCAGTTTATTAAACCAGATGTCAGCACCATCTGTATGGGACAGGCGTGTTCAATGGGGGCATTTTTACTGACCGCTGGTGCAGAAGGAAAACGCTTCTGTTTACCAAATTCCCGGGTCATGATCCATCAACCATTAGGTGGTTTCCAAGGGCAGGCTACAGATATTGAAATTCATGCTCAGGAAATACTTAAGGTTAAAGCGCGTATGAATAGTTTGATGGCTAAGCATACGAGAAAACCTCTCGAAGAAATCGAGAAAGATACAGAACGTGATCGTTTCTTATCAGCAAGTGAAGCCGTAGAATATGGGTTGGTTGATAAGATTTTTACCCATCGCGATTAATTTATTATTCCCGGAAGCTATAATATAAATATTCGCCTTACCATTATCATTTGGTAAGGCAATGTTGTTCTCGGGGTAATAGCAGAAGTTTCCTGCTTTGCCAGACGAATCTGGGGTAGCAGTTGATAAAGTGAGGTTGTGACTGATGACAGATAAGCGCAAAGACGGTTCAGGAAAGCTGCTGTATTGCTCTTTCTGCGGGAAAAGCCAACATGAAGTGCGAAAATTGATTGCTGGCCCGTCAGTGTATATCTGCGATGAATGTGTGGATTTATGTAACGACATCATTCGCGAAGAAATTAAAGAACTTGTACCACATCGTGAGCGTAGTGCATTACCAACTCCTCATGAAATCCGTCAACATCTGGATGATTATGTGATCGGCCAGGAAACGGCGAAAAAGGTGCTGGCAGTTGCTGTTTATAACCATTACAAGCGGTTGCGTAATGGTGATATGAGTAACGGTGTTGAATTAGGTAAAAGTAATATTCTGCTCATTGGACCGACAGGGAGTGGTAAGACGCTGTTGGCTGAAACGCTGGCCCGTTATCTCGATGTCCCTTTTACTATGGCGGATGCGACTACTCTGACTGAAGCGGGATATGTGGGTGAAGACGTAGAAAACATTATTCAGAAATTACTGCAAAAATGTGACTACGATGTGCAAAAAGCCCAGCGCGGTATTGTTTACATCGATGAAATTGACAAAATTTCACGTAAATCTGATAACCCATCGATTACCCGAGATGTTTCTGGTGAAGGTGTACAACAAGCACTATTAAAACTGATTGAAGGTACAATTGCAGCAGTTCCGCCTCAGGGGGGACGTAAACATCCTCAGCAGGAGTTTTTACAGGTAGATACCTCTAAAATCTTATTCATTTGTGGTGGGGCGTTTGCTGGCCTGGATAAAGTAATTGGTCAGCGTCTAAATACCAGTACCGGTATTGGTTTTGGTGCGAAGGTGCAAGGTGAGTCAGAAAAAGCGACTGAAGGTGAACTTCTTGCCCAGGCTGAACCAGAAGATCTGATCAAATTTGGGCTGATTCCTGAATTTATTGGGCGGTTACCTGTTGTTGCTACACTCAGCGAACTGAGTGAAGAAGCGTTGATTCAGATTCTGAAAGAACCTAAAAATGCGTTGACTAAGCAGTATCAGGCGTTGTTTAACCTTGAAGGTGTCGATCTGGAATTCAGAACTGAAGCCCTGACCGCTATTGCTAAGAAAGCAATGGTTCGTAAGACAGGTGCTCGTGGCTTGCGTTCTATTGTTGAAGGTGCATTGCTGGACACTATGTATGATCTGCCATCGATGGAACATGTTGGAAAAGTTGTTGTAGACGAATCTGTTGTCAATGGTCAATCTGCACCATTACTGATTTACAGCAAACCGGATGCTCAGGTTTCTGGTGAGTGATTGAGATCAGGACAGGGAATTCATTAAACTGGGTATTATTGAATAAAATGAGGGGGTTACCCTCATTTTGTTTTTATTGGCGTACTGTACCATTGAATGTCAAATTCCTGTCCCCATATATTTTATATTCTATGATGTGAAACTCGTGAGAACCGTGTTTCACGAGATTCCCTAAAAACTGGCGAAAGCTAAACGAAGAGAGAGCTCTATGAATCCTGAGCGTTCCGAACGCATAGAAATCCCTGTATTGCCTTTGCGCGATGTGGTGGTTTACCCACATATGGTGATCCCACTGTTTGTAGGGCGTGAAAAATCTATTCACTGCCTGGAAGCAGCAATGGATCATGACAAACAGATCATGTTAGTTGCGCAAAAAGAAGCTTCAACTGATGAGCCAGGGGTTAATGACCTTTTCTCCGTTGGTACAGTAGCTTCTATTTTACAGATGTTAAAACTGCCTGATGGTACTGTAAAAGTACTCGTTGAAGGGTTGAAACGTGCTCGTATCACGACTCTGGCTGATAATGGTGAACATTTTTCTGCTCAGGCTGAGTATCTTGATTCACCGATCGTTGATGAGCGTGAGCAGGAAGTTTTGATAAGGACAGCTATTAATCAGTTTGAAGGTTACATTAAGCTAAATAAGAAAATTCCACCAGAGGTTCTGACCTCGTTACACAGTATTGAAGATGCAGCTAAACTAGCTGATACAATTGCTGCGCATATGCCACTGAAACTCAATGATAAACAGACTGTTCTGGAAATGTCTGATGTCGTTGAGCGCCTTGAATATCTGATGGCAATGATGGAATCAGAAATTGATCTGTTACAGGTAGAAAAACGAATCCGTAACCGCGTGAAGAAACAAATGGAAAAAAGCCAGCGCGAGTACTACCTGAATGAGCAAATGAAAGCAATTCAGAAAGAATTGGGTGAAATGGATGATGCGCCTGATGAGTATGAAACTCTCAAGCGCAAAATTGAAGCGGCAAAAATGCCAAAGGAAGCCCGTGAAAAAGCGGAAGCTGAATTGCAAAAGCTGAAAATGATGTCGCCTATGTCAGCGGAAGCAACTGTTGTCCGTAGTTACATCGATTGGATGGTACAGGTTCCGTGGGTTACTCGCAGTAAGGTTAAAAAAGATCTAGTTAACGCCCAGGAAACTTTGGATACCGACCATTATGGTCTGGAGCGTGTTAAAGAGCGTATTCTTGAGTATCTAGCAGTACAAAGCAGAATCAGCAAAATTAAAGGGCCAATTTTATGTTTAGTTGGCCCTCCTGGGGTAGGTAAAACCTCTTTAGGCCAGTCTATTGCGCGAGCGACTGGGCGGAAATATGTGCGTATGGCACTGGGTGGGGTCCGTGATGAAGCTGAAATCCGTGGTCACCGCCGTACCTATATTGGATCTATGCCGGGCAAATTGATTCAAAAAATGTCCAAAGTTGGGGTGAAAAACCCACTGTTCTTGCTGGATGAAATTGACAAAATGTCATCTGATATGCGTGGTGATCCAGCTTCTGCTTTACTGGAAGTTTTGGACCCGGAACAGAATGTGGCATTTAATGACCATTATTTGGAAGTTGATTACGATCTGTCAGATGTCATGTTTGTTGCAACATCCAACTCCATGAATATTCCTGCACCATTATTGGATCGTATGGAGATTATTCGTCTGTCCGGTTATACCGAAGATGAAAAACTGAATATTGCCAAACGTCATTTGCTGCCTAAGCAGATTGAGCGTAATGCTCTGAAAAAACATGAATTAACTATTGATGACAGTGCCATCATTGGCATTATCCGTTATTACACCCGTGAGGCTGGGGTGCGTAGCTTAGAGCGAGAAATTTCTAAGCTGTGCCGTAAGACGGTGAAGACATTGCTAATGGATAAGAGTTTGAAACACATTGAGATCAGTGCAGATAACCTAAAAGATTATCTGGGTGTTCAACGTGTAGACTATGGCCGTGCAGATACAGAAAACCGCATTGGTCAGGTTACAGGACTTGCATGGACTGAGGTCGGTGGTGATTTACTGACAATTGAAACCGCGTGTGTTCCAGGAAAAGGTAAACTGACCTATACCGGTTCACTGGGCGAAGTCATGCAGGAATCGATTCAGGCAGCATTAACCGTTGTTCGGGCCCGTGCTGATAAGTTGGGTATCAACTCTGATTTCTATGAGAAACGGGATATCCATGTCCATGTTCCGGAAGGGGCGACACCTAAAGATGGTCCAAGTGCAGGTATCGCTATGTGTACAGCATTGGTTTCCTGTCTGACAGGCAATCCAGTTCGTGCTGATGTTGCTATGACAGGTGAAATTACACTTCGTGGTTTGGTTCTGCCGATTGGTGGTTTGAAAGAGAAACTATTGGCTGCTCATCGAGGTGGGATTAAAACGGTCTTAATTCCAGAAGAGAATAAACGCGATCTGGAAGAGATTCCACAGAATATTATTGCAGATCTACAGATCCATCCGGTTAAGCGTATTGAAGATGTTTTAACTATTACATTGCAGAACCCAGTGTTTGGTGCAGAATTGGTGTCAGTGAAGTAATATAAAATAGTGAACGATTTCAAGAGTTATGGATGAAATATAAGCTGGTAAGTTAACTCAGACTTGCCAGCTTTTTTGTATCGATGAACTGTCTGATAAATATTTGGCTGTCTTATGATTTCTTGCCAATATTGGAAAGGATTGATATAACGGCACTGCTATCGGGTTATCCGCTAGGGTTCTGATGCGATAGTAAAATACTATATGGGGATGATAAGAGTGAATAAATCACAATTGATCGACAAAATTGCTGCTGACTCTAATATTTCTAAAGCAGCTGCAGGGCGTGTAGTAGATGCATTCATTTCTTCTGTAACGGGTGCATTGAAGGATGGTGATGATGTTGCTCTGGTAGGGTTCGGTACTTTTGCTGTTCGTGAACGTTCTGCACGTACTGGTCGTAACCCTCAGACAGGTAAAGAGCTCAAAATTGCTGCGGCTAGAGTACCTGCTTTCCGTCCAGGTAAGAGTTTGAAAGATGCTGTTAACGGTAACACAAACTAAATATTGTTTGTCAGTGCTTGTTATATCGGCAAACTAAACTGACGAGACAGATTTGGTAAGTTAGAATAGAAGCGCATCAATTGATTGGTGTGCTTTTTTTCTCTTAGCGCTTGAATTAGCGTAATATGGTAGTTTCAATTTCACCAAAGCGGAGTTTTGCCTCTTTATGATGGACAACCTACGCACGGCGGCAAACAGTCCTGTGCTTAAAATCGTGCTGGCTCTCATTATTTTGTCTTTTGTACTGACTGGTGTTGGGGGCTATCTGACAAGTGGAACTGGTAGTTATGCTGCCGAAGTGAA
Organism: Photorhabdus heterorhabditis; assembly: GCF_001280945.1. Classification (NCBI taxonomy): domain Bacteria; kingdom Pseudomonadati; phylum Pseudomonadota; class Gammaproteobacteria; order Enterobacterales; family Morganellaceae; genus Photorhabdus; species Photorhabdus heterorhabditis. The sequence continues at coordinate 77,796 of NZ_LJCS01000009.1, forward strand.
TGGCCAGACTATCAGTCGTGCTCAATTAGAGCAGGCATTTCAGCAAGAGAGAAACATGTTGCAAGAACAACTAGGAGATCAATTCTCTGTGTTGGCGAGTAATGAACAAAGCATGAAGCAGATTCGTAGTCAGGCTTTAGAACGCCTGGTTAATAATGCGTTGATTGATCAATATTCCCGTGAGTTGGGTTTGTCTGCTAGCGATGAGCAGGTTAAGGATTCCATCCGAAATACCCCTTATTTTCAGACAAACGGTAAATTTGATAACAACAAATATTTGGAACTGCTCAATCGTTTGAATTTTAGTCCGGATGTTTTTGCTGAACAAACACGCCAGAATTTAATTAATCAGCAATTAATTATGGCTTTTTCTGATAGTGAAGTCGTACTGCCTGGTGAAGTAAAACTCAATGCTGAGCTGCTTCTGCAACAACGAACCGTTCGTTTGGTGACATTGGAGCTAAAGAAAATTCAGGCTCAGCAAGAAGTAACAGATAAAGAATTACAAGATTACTACAATCTGAAAAAGGACGGTTTTATTGCTCCTGAAGAAGTGAAAGTCAGCTATATCAAAATGGATGCCGCAGATGAAATAGATAAAGTTTCTGTCACATCAGTTGATATTGATACTTACTATGAGCATAACCTGAAGCGCTATACTCAGCCAGAACAGAAAAAGTATAGCCTGATTCAGCTTGCAACTGAAGCTGAAGCCAAAGTAGTGCTTGATGAGCTGAATAAAGGTGCTGATTTTGGCAAATTGGCGGCTAAAAAATCCACAGATAAGTTTTCAGCAAAAAATAATGGTGAGATTGGCTGGATGGAAGAGGATTCTCTTCCTGAAGAGATGAAAAAAGCTAATTTGAAAGAGAAGGGCCAAATTTCTTCCGTTATTAAGGTTCCTAATGGCTTCGCCATTTTCCATTTGGATGATGTTAAGCCTCAAATAACCAAACCTTTGTCTGAAGTTCGCTCTGAAATTGAGAAAACGGTTAAGCAGGAAAAAGCGGTAGATGCTTTCTATGCTCTACAACAGAAAGTTAGTGATGCGGCTACTAACGATAATGAATCCTTAGTTGCTGCTGAGGAGGTTTCAGGTACTAAGGTTGTGACAACGGGATGGTTTGATCGTAACAATGTGCCAGCAGAGATTAACTTTGGTTCTGTTATTCATGAAATTTTTGAAGGTAATCTTGTTGATGGACAAGGACCAACAGGTGTTAACTCTGATGTGATCTCCGTTGAAGGTGATCGTGCCTTTGTTCTGCGTGTAGATAACTACAAACCGGAAATAGTGCAACCATTTGAGAAAGTTAAAGAACAGGTTACCGAACTAGTTAAGCGTCAGAAAGCTGAAAAACAGCTTCAAGTTGAAAGTGAGAGATTGTTAGCCGCTTTAAAAGAAGGCAAAGGTGAACAAGTCTTGAAAGATGCTGGTATTAAGTTTGGTGAGTCTCAGGTTATTCAACGTACACCTCAGAATAATGCATTGGTTGATGCAGTATTTGCTTTACCACAGCCAAAAGAAGATAAAGCCGAGTATGGTTTAGTGAAAAATAGTCTGGATGACATTGTTCTGATTCAATTGGATAAAGTTACTTCAGGTGTTATATCGGAAGAGCAAATTAAAGGTATGACTGATAGTTACCAGAATGAGATAGGTAACGCTATGCTGGAGTCTTTACTGATTAACCTGCGTGAAAAGGCTAAAATTAAGTTAGGTCATATCGAATAAAGTTTGCGGGGAATATCGCAAATATCTTTGTAATTATCTTGCTAATCAAGGCCGCTTTCGCGGCCTTTCGCATATCTGATACTTGCTCATTGTGCTTAAATTTATCTGTGGCAATCTTCTCGGCGTCAAATAAAACATGGAGGGATTGATATGAAAAAATCGGGAGTTTTATCTATTTTACTTGCTAGCTTGCTTTATGTGTGTGGGGGACAATTTGCAATTGCTGCCGAGCAAGTAAAAGACAAAGTAGCTAAAACAGCCAATACTACCAATAATTCTTCATCAGAAAAGCAGTTACAGCGTCAAGACACTTTGAAAGTAGAAGAAAAGGGGGTGGTAAATATTAATACTGCAAGTGCAGAGGAGTTAGCAAAAGCACTGAGTGGTATTGGGGTAAAAAAAGCACAGGGAATTGTTGAATATCGTGAAAAACATGGTGCGTTTACTACAGTGGAACAATTACAGGAGGTTCAGGGAATAGGGCCGGTTTTCATTGAGCGGAACCGAAGTAAGTTGAGTTACTAGCGTATCATCCAGCATCCTCATTCATAACTTGTTTTGTGATTGAGGATGTTGTGAAGTAGATCACATATAAATTACTTTAATTAATGTCAATTTTTTGTTTTGCTATTGTTAAATCAATCTGGTCAGATGAGTGACTTTAACATTAAAGGCAATATTATGAGTTCAATTATAAAAGTTCATGGCTATCATATAGATTTATTTCAACATGTGAACAATGCTCGCTATCTGGAGTTTATGGAAAGTGCCCGCTGGGAATGGTTGCACAAATATTCTATAGTGGAATGGATACAGAAAAATGATGTTGGGTTCGCGGTGGTTAACATTAATATTAATTATCGTAGTTCAGCAGTTCTTGGTGATGAATTAGAGGTGGATTGCCGATTAACGGAGTTGAGAAATAGAAGTGGTGTGTTTTCTCAGCAGATAATACGTAGAAAGGATAATCAACCTATTGCAGATGCGAAAACTACGTTTGTTTGGATTGATAGACAAACGCAGAAAGCGTTGTCTATTGAAGGTGAACTACGTGAAATAATGAAAGCTTTGGTGAAAACAGGACAATGAGAGCAAAAGGCTCCCATTGCCATTTGCATTAGGCTAAATGTGTTTTTGCTTTCATTTCAGTCATTATTTTTTCAGGCGCATCCAGATATTGTTCTAGCCCGTTAGCTCTGAGATGGCAAGCAGCACATGTACCACAACCATTACCTTGAACGCCATTGTAACAAGTTAGTGTCTGGCTACGAACAAAGTCTAAATGCTGATAGTAGTCAGACAACGCCCAAGTTTCAGCTTTGTTGAGCCACATCAATGGGGTTTCAAAACGGATATCACGGGCAATGCCAAGGTTTACAGCTTTATTCAGGGCTTTGACAAATTCATCACGGCAATCAGGATAGCCGGAGAAATCAGTCTCGCATACGCCAGTAATGACTGCCTCAGCTTCAACTTGATAAGCATATATAGCAGCTAGAGTCAGGAATAAGATATTGCGACCAGGAACGAATGTGTTGGGTATGGTACTTTTTTCACTTTCATTATAGTCAGGAACAGGGATGTTATCACGAGTCAGACTGCTAAGAGCGAGTTCGTTAAGCAATGTGACATCCAGAACTTTATGCGCAACAACATTAAGAGAATGGCTGATATAACGTGCGACATCGATTTCAGCACGGTGGCGCTGACCATAATCAAAAGTGACACAGTGTACTTCGTCATATTGATTAATCGCCTGAATAAGGCATGTGGTGGAGTCTTGTCCACCACTGAATACAACAACAGCTCGTCTCATTGTAACATCCTCATTGAAATAAAACGGTTATGTTACTTATAACTACAGAGATTGGGTAGTTGCTTGAGGTAAAGTGAAATATCACCAATATTGCTTTTTACCCAATCTGGGTTGTAATAAGTGTCAAGATAGCGTTCACCACTGTCACACAGCAAAGTTACTATCGATCCCTGTTCTCCACGTTCATGCATTTGTTTAGCGAGAAAGAGGGCTCCCCAGATATTGGTCCCTGTAGATGCACCCACTTTTCTGCCTAGTAGTTTTTCTAGCCAATAAATTGTTGCAATGCTGGCACAATCGGGTACTTGTATCATGTCATCAATAACTGAGGGAATAAAAGAAGGTTCTGCCCGAGGACGGCCAATACCCTCAATCTTGCTGCTACAATTGCTAAGAGTGTCACAACAATTTTGACGGTAACAGTCATAAAATACAGAATTTTCCGGATCAACAACGATCAACTTGGTGTTGTGCCCTTGGTAACGGATATAGCGTCCTAAAGTAGCAGAAGTACCGCCAGTGCCAGCACTCATAACGATGTAATTTGGTTCAGGAAATGGTTCCATTTGCATCTGACGGAAAATACTTTCAGCAATATTGTTATTACCTCGCCAGTCTGTTGCACGCTCGGCATAAGTAAATTGATCCATATAATGACCATTAAGCTCTTTTGCTAGTCGCTCTGATTCAGCATAAATTTGTGCTGAATGGTCGACAAAATGGCATTTTCCTCCATAAAACTCAATTTCCTGAATTTTACGTTTCGCAGTATATGACGGCATAACAGCAATAAAAGGTAATCCAAGCAGACGGGCAAAATAGGCTTCTGATACAGCAGTACTACCAGATGAGGACTCGATAATTGGAGTACCTTCCTTGATCCAACCATTGCTGAGTGCATAAAGGAATAAGGAACGGGCAAGCCTGTGTTTCAGGCTACCGGTTGGGTGAGTACTTTCATCTTTTAGGTATAAATGGATACCAGGAAAAGCCAGTAAATTAAGGCGGATAAGGTGAGTATCAGAACTGCGTTGATAGTCTGCCTGAATCTCTTTGATTGCTTTGGTAGTCCAGTTGTGTGACATAAATTACTAACTCTTGATTAGAATATAATTGATGATGAGTAGATTAACTTTATACTGGGAGAAATGGATTATTATTTTTCTTAATATGTGGTTTCTTTATGGAAAAATTTTCTATAAGAGGTGGATATGTTAGACAAAACAGACCGCAAATTGCTTAAGTTATTACAGAAAGATTGCAGCTTGTCACTGAATGCATTGGCGGAAGCAGTTAATCTTACCTCCACACCTTGCTGGAAACGGCTAAAACGGCTTGAAGATGAAGGATATATCGTTGGCAAAGTTGCTCTGCTTGACAGTGAAAAGTTAGGATTAGGATTGACAGTGATTGTGATGATAAGAACGCAGCAGCATAACAGTGGTTGGTATGAGCAATTTGTGGCATTTATAAAGCAGATGCCAGAAGTTTTAGCTTTTTACCGGATGGCTGGTGAATGTGATTATCTAATGCATGTAGAAGTTGTGGATATGAAAAGTTATGATCTGTTCTATAAGCGTATGGTTAACGGTATTCCTGGATTGATTGATGTTACATCTAGCTTTGCGATGGAAAAAATAAAATATACTACTGCATTGCCGATACCAGAATAACTGATTATTATTTAGAAAATTAGTTCAATCACTCTGAATTTTGATCGATATTTACATTATTTATTTCTACTTCGGGATATACACGTGTGAGATTGTTTTCTCAATTAAGTTGGTACTTCCGCAGCGAGTGGCGTCGCTATCTTGGAGCAGTGACTCTGCTTATTATTATCTCTATTTTGCTACTGATTCCTCCATACCTAGTGGGTGCAATTGTTGACGGTATTAGTACCGGATCTATGTCATCTAACCAATTGATGGTATGGGTTGGTGTTATGCTGGTCGTTGCATTGATGGTTTATATTCTGCGTTATATATGGCGTTTATGGTTGTTTGGGGCGTCATATCAATTAGCGATTAAATTACGCAATAATTTTTACCGGCAGCTTAGCCGTCAAAATCCCGAATTTTATCTGCGTCACCGTACGGGGGATTTGATGGCCCGTGCTACTAATGATGTGGATCGTGTAGTATTTGCTGCGGGTGAAGGTGTTCTTACTTTAGTTGACTCGTTGGTTATGGGTTGCTCAGTGATGATTATGATGAGTGTACAAATCAGCTGGCAGTTAACTCTGCTATCTTTGTTACCTATGCCTATTATGGCAATTATCATTAAACGATATGGTGATCAGCTTCATGGCCGTTTCAAATCCGCACAAGGTGCATTTTCTGCTCTGAATAACCAAGTCCAAGAGAGTTTGAGCAGTATCCGAATGATCAAGGCATTTGGCCTTGAAGATCTGCAATCAAATCAGTTTGAACAGGTTGCTGTGGAAGCTGGCCGTAAGAATATGTATGTTGCTAAAGTGGATGCCAGATTTGATCCGACAATTTTTATTGCGATCGGTATGTCAAATTTTTTGGCTATAGGTGGTGGTAGCTGGATGGTGTTGAATGGTGTTTTGACACTTGGTGAACTCACTAGTTTCGTGATGTATCTCGGCCTGATGATTTGGCCAATGTTGGCGTTGGCGTGGATGTTTAATATTGTTGAACGGGGAAGTGCTGCATACAGCCGTATCCGTAGTTTGTTGCAAGAGCCGCCGGTCATTGAGGATGGTACCCGCCATTTATCGCCTGAACGTAGTACTTTGAATGTAAATATCAAAGCGTTTAATTATCCACAAAGTAACAAGACTGTTCTGAGTCAGATTAATTTCTGTTTAGCTCCCGGGCAGTTGCTGGGGATTTGTGGTCCGACCGGCTCAGGTAAGAGCACGCTACTTGCGCTGATACAAAGACAGTTTGATGTGACTGATGGGGAAATTCTTTTCCAATCGATAAAAATTACTGATATCCGGTTAGATGAGTGGCGAGCGCGGTTTGCTGTTGTAAATCAAACACCTTTTCTATTTTCAGATACAGTTGCTAGGAATATTGCTTTGGGATGTCCAGATGCAACACAGGAACAAATTGAAGAGGTTGCCCGTCTTGCCAATGTCCATGAAGATATTCTTAGTTTACCTGAGGGATATCAAACGGAAGTGGGTGAGCGTGGTGTGATGCTATCTGGTGGACAGAAACAACGCATTTCTATTGCCAGGGCTTTACTTTTAGATGCAGAGATTTTAATTCTGGATGATTCTTTATCGGCAGTTGATGGGCAAACTGAGTACAATATTTTGCAAAACCTTAGCCAATGGAGGCAACAACGCACCGTTATTATCAGTGCTCACCGCCTATCTGCATTAACTGATGCAGATAATATTCTGGTGATGCAGCAAGGTTCTGTTATACATCAAGGGCGGCACCAACAATTGGTAGAACAGCCAGGATGGTATCGTGATATGTATCATTATCAGCAACTTGAAGCAGCACTAGATGACGAGGATGGAGTAGTAGAAGGAAATAAAGATGACTAAGGTTCGTCAATTGTGGCCTTCTCTGAAACGTCTGTTAGTTTATGGAAAAAATTATCGTAAACCATTAGGGCTGGCGGTACTGATGCTGTGGGGGGCTGCAATTGCGGAAGTAAGCGGCCCGGTTTTAATTAGTTATTTTATCGATAATATGGTTGCAACGGGTAATATGCCTGTTGAAGTGGTTACAGGGCTAGCTATAACCTTTGTTGTTTTGCAACTGATTACAGCTGCATTGCATTATTTTCAAGCTTTATTATTTAATCAAGTGTCAGTTGATGTAGTTCAGCAACTTCGTACTGATGTGATGAATGCAGCATTGCGCCAGCCTTTAAGTGCTTTTGATAATCAACCGGTCGGGCAATTGATTTCCCGTGTAACGAACGATACTGAAGTTATTAAAGATCTTTATGTCAATGTGGTTCCAGCAGTATTCCACAGTATAGCACTAATTGGCGCGATGCTGATTGCTATGTTTATGCTGGAATGGCGTATGGCATTGGTTGCTATTCTTATTTTCCCTGTTGTGTTGATTGTCATGGCAATATATCAGCACTTGAGTACACCTATTATTCGGCGGGTACGTAGTTATCTGGCTGATATTAATGATAACTTTAACGAGATCATCAATGGAATGCATGTTGTTCAGCAATTCAGGCAACAGGCTCGTTTTGGTGAGCGTATATTGTTGACTAACCGTGCTCATTATAAAGTGAGAATGCAGGCACTACGGTTGGATGGGATTTTATTGAGGCCATTACTGAGTTTGTTATCGGCTATGGTGTTGTGTGGTCTTATAGTGCTGTTTGGATTCAGTGGATCAGGAGTGATTGGTGTTGGGGTATTGTATGCTTTTATTAATTACTTGGGGCGACTGAATGAACCACTAATCGAACTGGCTGCTCAGCAATCTATCCTGCAACAAGCTGTAGTTTCTGGTGAGAGGATATTTGAGTTAATGGATAGTCCTCAACAAGGTTATGGCATAGATAGTCAGCCGTTATCCAGCGGTCGGATTGAAATAGAAAATTTGAGTTTTTCTTACCGAGATAACAAAGTAGTGTTACAAGATATCAATGTGCAGATTCCGACCCACGGTTTTGTTGCTTTGGTTGGGCATACTGGCAGTGGTAAAAGTACGTTGGCAAATTTACTGATGGGGTATTACCCGTGGCAGAAGGGGGAAATTTACCTTGACGGACGATCTGTATCATCCTTGTCTCATTCGGTGTTACGTAATGGAGTGGCAATAGTTCAGCAGGACCCGGTTGTTCTTGTTGACTCTTTCTTTGGTAATATTACGCTTGGTCGGAATATCTCAGAAGAGAAAGTCTGGCAGGTATTGGAAACAGTACAATTAGCTGAATTAGTACGTTCATTGTCTAATGGTCTTCATACTATCTTGGGAGAGCAGGGTAATACGTTGTCAGCAGGGCAAAAACAATTGCTTGCTATGGCGAGGGTGTTAGTGCAAACACCACAAATTTTAATCCTTGATGAAGCGACAGCAAATATCGATTCAGGTACAGAACAAGCGATACAACAGGCTTTGAGATTGATTCGTCAGCAAACGACTTTGATTGTTATTGCTCACCGTTTGTCCACTATTGTAGAAGCCGATACTATTCTAGTGCTGCATCGTGGTGCAATTATTGAACAAGGACGCCATCAGCAGTTATTGGCGGAATGTGGGCGTTATTATCAGATGTATCAGCTACAACAAGTAGGTGATACATTAAATGAATGCGGCGCAATTTCTGAGAAAGAGATATTGATTTAACCTTATTTGCACTAATCTAGTGCGCTAATGGGGGAGTACATTCGTTGCTCTCCCTTTCTTCCTCTCCCCGTAATTTGTATTTTCTTTATTATTATTTGATTTTTATATGTTTTTAATTTCTGGCACATCCCTTGCTATCTACTTAATTGCAAACACAATAACCGAGTGGTAGGAGGATATATGAAGCTCATTACGACAATTATAAAGCCATTCAAACTGGAGGATATAAGGGGGGCTCTTTCTGGTCTAGGTGTTCAGGGGCTGACTATAACAGAAGTAAAAGGATTTGGTCGTCAGAAAGGGCATGCCGAGCTTTATCGTGGAGCTGAATACAGCCTTAACTTTTTACCTAAAGTAAAGATAGATATCGCTGTAGCAGATGAATTAGTTGAGGAGGTAATTCATGCTATTCAGCAATCCGCTTTCACTGGAAAAGTTGGTGACGGTAAGATTTTTGTTATCGAATTACAGCAAGTTATTCGTATCAGAACAGGCGAAACCAATGATGCAGCACTATAAGTCACTGATAGAGATAATATATATGAAAAGACAATTCTCTGTGGCTGTCGGTATTGCAGCCAGTTGTTTACCATCATTATCTCAAGCGGCAGAAAGTGTTGCCGACAAAGCAGATAATACTTTTATGATGATTTGTACAGTACTTGTTTTGTTTATGACAATTCCGGGCATTGCTCTGTTTTACGGTGGATTGTTGCGGAGCAAAAATGTTTTATCTCTGATGGCTCAGGTTATGGTGAGTTTTGCTCTGGTATGTGTGTTGTGGATAATTTACGGTTACAGCTTGGCTTTTGAACCGGGAAATGGTTTCTTCGGTAGTTTTAGTCAGATGATGTTGAAGAACTTGGTATTGACTGATTTAACTGGCAGTTTTTATCAATTAATTCATGTGGCATTTCAAGGGTCTTTTGCTTGTATTACAGTCGCCTTGATTACTGGTGCCTTAGGGGAACGTATTCGCTTTCCAGCTTTATTGATTTTCAGTGTGTTATGGTTGACGTTTTCTTATCTACCTATGGCGCATATGGTTTGGGGAGGGGGGATACTTTCACAAGATGGGGCGCTAGATTTTGCTGGTGGCACGGTTGTGCATATTAACGCGGCTGTAGCAGGGCTGGTTGGTGCTTATTTATTGGGAAAACGTACTGGTTTTGGGAAAGAAGCATTCAAGCCACATAATCTACCAATGGTTTTCATCGGTACAGCTGTACTTTATATCGGTTGGTTTGGTTTTAATGCAGGTTCTGCTGGTGAAGCTAATGAGATAGCTGCTCTAGCATTTTTGAATACAGTTGTGGCGACAGCCGCTGCTATTTTATCGTGGATTTTCGCTGAATGGTTCTTCCGTAATAAGCCATCACTTTTGGGTGCCTGTTCAGGCTGTATTGCTGGGCTGGTTGGTGTTACACCGGCTGCGGGAACGGTTGGTGTCGGTGGGGCTCTTATCATTGGTCTGATAGCAGGTTTTGCAGGACTTTGGGGAGTCGTGATCCTGAAAAGGTGGTTACGTGCTGATGATGTGTGTGATGTATTTGGTATACACGGCGTATGTGGGATAGTTGGTTGTCTTTTGACCGGGATTTTTACAGCTAAGTCGTTGGGAGGAACCGGTTATTCTGAAGGAATAGCTATGTTGGAGCAAGTTAGTATCCAAGCTTTCAGCATATTAGTTTGTGTAGTTTGGTCAGTAATCGTTGCGTTTATTGCTTTCAAAATAGCGGATCTACTGGTAGGGCTGCGGGTTACTGTTGAAACTGAAAGAGAAGGATTGGATATTAATGCTCACGGCGAAAGTGCTTATAACTAATCTGTAATATAAACGAAACGGCAGCGGTAAGGCCATAAAGTGTGATATTGGTTTCTTATTTGCTGCCTTTGTTACATTTTATTTGGTTCGCTTTCTAATCAGTCCTTCTTGTACAGTCGAGGCGATAAGTACCCCTTCGCGGTTGTAAATCTGTCCACGAACAAAGCCACGGGCCCCAGAGGCTGATGGGCTGTCTATAGCATATAGTAACCAGTCGTCCAGTTTAAATGGGCGGTGGAACCACATGGAATGGTCAATAGTTGCTATCTGGATATTTTTCTCAAGAAATCCAACACCATGAGGCTGCAATGCTGTTGGTAGAAAGTTAAAATCAGAGGCATAGCCAAGTAAGTATTGATGAATTAAAGGATTAGCAGGCATATCACCATTACTGCGAAACCAGACATAGCGTATAGGTTCTTCTGGTGGACAATTAAACGGGCTGTAATATTTTACGGGCCTCATTTCAAACGGGCATGGGTAGAGAAAAATATTTTGCATTCTTTGGGGTAATAGGTGAGATATTTTCTTCGCAATTTCATCTTGAGGGGTGAGTTCTTCTGGATATGGTACATCTGGCATCATATTTTGGTGTTCGAAACCTTCTTCATAGCTTTGGAATGAGGCTGTCATATAAAAGATAGGTTTGCCATTTTGAATCGCGCTCACTCGTCGGGCGCTGAAACTTCCTCCATCACGTAAAATTTCAACGTCATAGACGATAGGTTTACTACTGTCTCCGGGACGTAAGAAATAGCTGTGGAAAGAATTACTGATCCGATTATCTGCGACAGTTTGTGTGGCAGCATAGAGTGCTTGACCGATCACTTGCCCTCCGAAAACCTGAGGAAAACCTAAGTCTTTACTTTGACCCCGGTAAATGCCTTCTTCAATTTTTTCTAGATTCATCAAATTGATCAGATTGTGTAATGACTTACTCATAATATGCCTTTGTTTTTTATTGGGTTATTAGAAATATAACAGGTGATTATTGTCCCATTAATGAATGATAAATAAATAACTAAATTGTAAATGTTTCAGGCCCTGATAGTAGTGCAATAAAGAATATGAGATTTATCTGGGACTTATATTCATTTTTCTAATCTATAATTTAGGTGGCTTAGATTTAATGGTTTGATATTCAAATTCATTTTATTATTTATATAGATCAGTTAAGAATGGAGAAGTGTGTATGAAATTATGGCAAATATCTACGAGTGTATTACTGGCAGCTGCTTTGGTTGGGTGTAATAGCAAAGGCACCGAGACAGTAGATACTCGGGTAGAGCAGATTGAAAATCCAGTAAAACAGCATTATGTTAAAGGCAATATCAATATCTTACAGCGTATTGCATTGCCAGCGGATGCTATTCTGACAGTGTCTTTATCTGATGTATCTCTGGCTGATGCACCCTCAATTACTTTATCCCAGAAGAGAGAACGCTTAGACGGAAAACAATCACCTTTTCATTTTGTTCTGCCTTATCGTCCAAGCGACGTTAAGCCAAATGCGCGTATTGTCGTCAGTGCTTCTGTTTCTCTACATAATCGTTTAATGTTTGTTACAGATACTGCATATGAAGTAATTAATAATGGGAAGACTAAAGATATCGAAATTATACTAAAAGCGGTTAGATAATACATGTTCTTGAGTATTTATTCTCAATGTATAAGAAATCATCATTCGAACCTGCTTGTCTTGCTATTTAGACAGGTATGAATGATAATGGCGCCGCTTTGAAGCCAAAGCAATCAGTCAATGGGGGCTCTGTTGGTTCTCCCGCAACGCTAACTTGTTAACTTGGTCAGGTCCGGAAGGAAGCAGCTATAGCAAGGGATGTGTGTGCCGGGATGTCGCTGGCAGAGCCCTCGCCAATTTTGTTGATAGCTGACCTAATAAGCCGATAGCACTTTACCGGCCCGGATCGTTTTTTGTCTGATGAAGACTACTTTAGCGAACGTATTTCCATACTGAAGGTGGAATTCTGTCATACAGTTTATTCATGGTCAGCTCAGCCAGGCGATGATCCGCAGCAGAGTAGAATAGTTCAAGTTCGTCTCCTGAAAGTTCATATTTGTTTTTTTCAATCACACGCTCTAGTGTATCAATCGTGGTGCATTTTCTTAAACGCATCAGATAATCAGTTTTAGTCATAGTTGCCTTTCTTATTAACATATATAAAAAATTATTTAAGGAAATATCAGCCAAATTTTTCTCAAGGAACAATTTAAGTCATACAACAAAATGCTGGTTAAACGTTCATTAGTTTTGGGGCATTCTGTAAGTTTAGAAAAACTAATCTCATTGCTTACAAACAAAGTATAGGTATATGTACCATCAAAATATTCATCAATTCAAGCAAGAAGGCTGAAATCATCAGAATATTTGATTTTAACGTGCTAAACGAAAGTTGATATGTACTCAATCAATTCATTTAGCTTTAAATTGTCCTGAGACGTAAATGTTATTTACACAACCAGTATCGGTGTACTCTAACACTGGAAGTAACTTCTTGTCTTAGATTCTCACATAAGCATTTTAATTCAGCAATATCATATCATCCTAGTGAATTATTCATCCATGCCATGTTGATCCCCCTGTATATGCTATTACTTAATTTGAGTCAAAGGCGCTAAACATATACATGTATTATAGAAACTCTTTTTCGAGAGATTATTATTATGTGCCTATAATCGTTCTTTGGGATTATTTATCTTTTTTACAGATGATTCTGGTTTGCTTTTGGTAAAGCAAAATCATCTCTTAACAAAAATTCATACCCTTAACGCAATAAACTATAAATATCGGCCAGTATATGTGAATTAATATGTAGGCTTATATAAAATAGTACTACCCTCAGACGCTAGTAACAGCAGATTATAGCCTGATGGCTACAATAATCAACGAATATAACATCATTATTACATAAGTCACTATGTGCTGGTATTGTTTTTTGTCATTTAATGTAAAAAAGATAAAGCAGTTCTTGCCCAACAACTTTCCCAATAATTTTATTAAAGTTAGTAATGTGCGGATTTTTAAGGATATTTTCTACTCATAAAGGGTGGTTTTAATTAAATTTGAACGAAATTATGCAAAAGTTAAGCGGATAGGTTGATGATCAGAATCTGCTTAATGGAAGCAACTATTATATTAAGAAGGCCGTTAAACGGCCTTCCGATTATTGTTAGTTGCATTAGTGAGATTCTGATGCTGGTTCAATCTCCTCTGCTTTCTTACTGAAACGTCGTTTGATAACCACAAAGAATACCGGTACGAAAAAGATAGCTAGCGAAGTAGCGGCAATCATTCCACCTAATACCCCGGTACCTACTGCGTTTTGAGAGCCGGAACCTGCTCCGTTACTCAGTACCAGAGGGATGACACCCAGCATAAATGCCAATGATGTCATCAGAATAGGACGAAGACGCATTCTTACTGCATCTAACGTAGCTTCTATCAGCCCTTTGCCTTCTTTTTCCATCAAATCCTTAGCAAATTCAACGATTAGGATTGCATTTTTTGCTGACAAGCCGATGGTGGTTAACAAGCCAACTTTGAAATAAACGTCGTTATCGAGATCTCGGAATGTCGTTGCTAACAAAGCTCCAATGATACCCAATGGCACTACCAACATGACTGAGAATGGAATTGACCAGCTTTCATACAGTGCAGCTAGGCAGAGGAATACCACTATCAATGACAATGCATACAGAGCAGGCGCCTGATTACCTGACAGGCGTTCTTGATAAGACATACCTGTCCAGTCAAAACCGATGCCATTTGGTAATTGGGATGCCAATTCTTCCATCAAGGCCATTGCATCACCAGTACTTTTGCCTGGAGCTGCTTCACCTAGAATTTCCATTGATGGTAGACCGTTATAGCGCTCCAAACGTGGTGAGCCATACGACCATGGTTCTTTAGATGTATCTGCAAAGGCAGAGAATGGAACCATTTCACCTTGTTTGTTACGGACATATAGTTTGTAGATGTCACTTGGCAGCATACGATAAGGTGCTTCTGACTGAACGTAAACTTTTTTGACACGACCACGGTCGATAAAGTCGTTCACATAGTGGCTACCAAACATCGTGCTTAGCGTTGAATTGATATCAGAGATGGAAACACCTAAAGCTTCAGCCTTTTCCTGATCAATCCTAACCCGATATTGAGGAGTATCTTCCTGACCATTAGGGCGAACACCTACTAACATATCTGGGCGTTGTTGTATCATGCCAAGCAATTGGTTACGGGCTTCGGTCAGTTTGTCATGCCCAAGGTTTGCTTTGTCCATTAATTCGAAATCAAAACCGGTTGCTGAGCCTAACTCTACGATTGCAGGGACGTTAAACGCAAAAACCATGCCTTCTTTGATTTGCTGGAAGTGAGCACTTGCCCTGGCAACAATAGCAGGTACTTTATTTTCAGAGCCAGGACGCTCACTCCAGTCTTTCAGGCTCATAAATGCCAGACCGGTATTTTGCCCCTGACCATTGAAACCAAAGCCATTTACTGTAAATACAGAAACTACACGATCTTTTTCTTCTGTACGGAAATAGTGACTTACTTTATCCAAAACTTTCTGTGTCTGTTCTTGTGTTGCACCTGCTGGCAATTGAACCATTGTCAACAATACGCCTTGATCTTCTTCAGGAAGGAAAGAAGATGGCAGACGAGTAAACATGACAGCCATACCCGCAACCAGCAATACATAAATCACCAAATAACGGCCTGTATTGCGTAGAATGCGGCCGACACTGTCAGTGTAGTGGTGGGTACTTTTATCAAACATTCGGTTAAACCAGCCAAAGATTCCGGTTTGTTTACCGTGGCTACCTTTAGCAACTGGTTTCAGCATGGTAGCACACAGAGCAGGCGTCAGGATTAATGCTACTAATACAGACAGTACCATTGAAGATACGATGGTGATTGAGAACTGACGATAAATTGCACCGGTTGAGCCGCCAAAGAAAGCCATTGGAACAAATACGGCAGACAGTACCATAGCGATACCAACCAAGGCGCTTTGGATTTGCCCCATTGATTTCTTGGTTGCTTCTTTCGGCGATAGTCCTTCTTCTTGCATAACGCGTTCAACGTTTTCTACAACAACAATGGCATCATCTACCAGTAAGCCAATGGCGAGTACCATAGCGAACATGGTCAATGTATTTATTGAATAGCCAAATGCGGCGAGTATCGCAAATGTTCCCAACAATACGACTGGGACCGCAATGGTAGGAATAAGTGTTGCGCGGAAGTTTTGCAAGAATAGATACATTACCACGAACACCAGCATAATGGCTTCAACTAGTGTTTTTACTACTTCGTTAATAGAAATTTTAACAAATGGGGTGGTGTCATATGGATATACGATTTTCAGCCCGTGAGGGAAGAACGGTTCCATATTTTTTAGGGCTTCTTTTACCGCTTTAGATGTATCCAGAGCGTTAGCACCTGTTGCTAGTTTGATACCGATACCCGCAGCAGGTTTGCCGTTAAAGCGGCCAATGAGGTTGTAGTTTTCTGCACCTAGCTCCACTTTTGCTACATCTTTCAGACGGATCTGAGAACCGTCTGTATTGATACGTAGAAGAATATTACTGAACTCTTCAGGTGAAGTCAGGCGGGTTTGGGCAATAATTGAAGCATTCAACCGTTGACCTGGAACTGGGGGAGTTCCCCCTAATTGGCCGGCTGCTATCTGATTATTTTGTGCTTTAATTGCATTTATTACATCCAGAGTCGTCATTTTGTAGTTAATGAGCTTGTCTGGATTCAACCAAATACGCATGGCATATTGGTTACCGAATAGCATTGCATCACCTACACCAGTTACACGGCTCAGAGGATCTTTAATGTTTGCACCTACATAGTCAGAGATATCTTCCTGAGACATGGTTCCATCTTCAGAGGTGAATCCTGTGACCATCAGGAAGGCGTTGGTGGACTTATCAACACGTATCCCTTGCTGCTGTACTTCCTGAGGTAACAGAGGCATAGCCAGTTGCAGTTTGTTTTGTACCTGTACCTGTGCAATATCAGGGTTAGTGCCTGCTTCAAAGGTTAGTGTAATGTTCATGTTCCCAGCAGAGTCACTGTCGGAAGACATATAAACCAAGTTATCGATACCATTCATATTTTGTTCGATAACTTGGGTAACTGTGTTTTGCACAGTAGTCGCATCAGCACCGGGATAAGTTGCGGAGATAGAAATCGCCGGTGGTGCGATAGTAGGGTACTGCGCCACAGGTAATTTTATAATTGCCAGCAGCCCAGCCAGCATGGTGATGATTGCGATTACCCATGCAAATATTGGCCGATCTATAAAAAACTTAGGCATGAATCACCGACTCCTTAATTAAGACTTTTTCGCAGGCTCAGCCTGGTTTGCAGCAGGTTTTGCGTTTAAATCCACTTCTTCTGCTTTGACCGGTATACCGGGCTTAATTTTTTGTAAACCAGTGACGATAACCCGATCACCTGTTTTCAGGCCGGAAGTTACTAGCCATTTATCACCAATAGCTTGATTTGCAGTGATAATGCGTAGTTCGACATTTTCACCTTTACCAACTACCATGACGCTAGCTTCGCCACGAGGTGTACGGGTAACTCCTTGTTGGGGAACCAATATTGAGTCATGACGAACACCATCTTCCAGTTTTGCACGAACAAACATACCTGGCAGTAATTCTTCTTTCGGATTAGGGAATACTGCACGGATATTAATAGAACCCGTTGTTTCATCTACCGTAATATCGGAGAATTCCAGATAGCCTGTTTCACTGTATTCTTTACCGTTTTCCATGATCAGATGAACTTTAGGTTTACTGTTCTCTTTCAGCACAATACCTTTGGCGATTTCATTTTTGAGGCGCAGATAATCATCGCTTGACTGAGTGACATCCACATAAATTGGGTCCAACTGTTGAATAGTCGTCAGTGCTGTTGGTTGACCAACAGAGACCAGAGCACCCTCTGTAATAGTCGATTTGCCGGAGCGGCCACTAATCGGTGCGGTCACTTTAGTATAGGCCAAATTGATACGTGCAGTTTCTACAGCCGCTTTTGCTGCCTGTACTGCTGCATTCGCCTGTGCATAATCAGCATTGGCTTTATCAAACTCCTGTTGACTAATGTAGTTTGTTCCTAACAGTGGCTTATAGCGGTTTACTGTCAGGCGCGCAATCTCTGCATTAGCTTGAGCTTTTGCTAAGTCAGCTTTTGCACTGTCATAGGCAGCCTGGTAAGTCGCTGGATCTATTTGGTATAAGGATGTCCCTGTTTTTACATCGCTTCCTTCTTCATAATTGCGTTGCAGAATGATACCACCTACTTGCGGACGGACTTCTGCAATACGGAAAGCTGATGTTCGGCCTGGTAGTTCGGTCGTGACCATCAGAGGTTCAGTTTTCAGCGTCACGATACCGACTTCAGGAGCCTGTTGGTTCCCAGCAGCTTGCTGAGAGTCTTTGTCGTTACATCCTGAAAGAGCTAAGCTGCCTGAGAGTACCAGTACTGTAGCCAGAGGCAAAACTCCCCTGTTTGTTCGCATAAGTAAACCTCAATATTTTTAAATGTTAATCTTTCAATCCGTAAAACCATTACTCCATTGATAACAGCATGCTATAATACAAACATACATGAATGTATGTAAATCAACTTCAGGCTAAAAACAGAGTATATGGCACGAAAAACTAAACAACAGGCTGAGGAGACCCGGCAACAGATTATAGACGCGGCTATAAAAGAGTTCTCTGAGCGTGGTGTCTCGGCTACTTCACTGACAGATATTGCCACAGCGGCTGGGGTAACCCGAGGAGCAATTTACTGGCACTTTAAAAATAAAGTAGACCTGTTTTCTGAAGCTTGTAAAATGTCAGATTCTAAGATTGATGAATTAGAAAAAGAGTATCAAGCAAAATATTCTAATAATCCACTCCTGATTTTAAGAACTTTCATAATTCATATTTTGACGTCGGTTGTTGACGATCCGAAAAGTCGACTATTGATGGAGATTTTTTTCCACAAATGTGAGTTTGTTGGTGAAATGTCTGCCTTGGTGGAAGCTCGTCAGGAACTGTGTGTTGCAGACTATGTTCGTATTGAAGAGTCACTTTCTAATTGCATTGCATCAGGTCAGCTTCCTTATAATCTGAATCTGAGGCGAGCCGCTATCATGTTGAGAGGGTTGATAACCGGTTTGCTGGAGAATTGGTTGTTTGCACCAGATAGTTTTGATATTCAGAAAGAAGCTGAATTGTTAACGGATAGCTTTATCGATGTGCTTAAATATAGTGAGTATATGAAAATTGTTGAAAAATGAAGAATCAGAATATAGAGGAATTCTATTTTGGTAATTGCTTAATTGCTTAATTGCTTAATTGCTTAATTGCTTAATTGCTTAATTGCTTAATAGCTTGGCTAATGGTCAAAAGTCATTATCTTGTGCTCTTCGTTTATCTATAAAAAGAACAATACCTAGAAGCTGGCCCAAAGTTATATCTAATATCAGATACTATTGCTACTAGCCTTAAGAGTGTAACCCTAAGGAAAGTTATAACCTAAAGCAAATTCTGGAGATTCTGACTGTGCAAAATATACCGGAAGAATTCAGCAAGACTGATACAGATGTTTGTGATACCAGCGAATTGAAATTGGTTGATGGTGCTGAAATCAGTACATTGGTTGAGATTGCCTGGTAGGTTTTGCGATCAGGCATAGTTCTGAGTTGATACAGCATTACGTAGTTGGTCGGTAACTTTTGAGGGATAACTATCTATGCTGGAAATACAAAATGTAACGCATGCCTACGGCCAGCGTGTGATATTAAAAGACTTAAATTTGCAGCTGAAGGAAAAAAGAATTGCCATCATAGGTAGTAACGGCTGTGGCAAGAGTACATTCGTGCGTCTTCTCAATGGATTATTGGTACCGAAAAGTGGTGATGTTCTGGTGGATGGTTTGAACACTAGAACAGATGGTAAAGCGATCCGGCGCAAGGTCGGCTTTGTATTCCAGAATCCTGACAATCAGATCGTTTTTCCCGTTGTTGAAGAGGATTTGGCCTTTGGAATGAAAAATCTCGGTTTTACCAAAGACACGATTCAGCAGAGAATTCAGGAGACACTTTCACGATATGATTTACTTCAGTTTAGGGGGCATCCTGCCCATCTTTTAAGTGGCGGTCAGAAACAACTCCTTGCAATCTCAGGTGTTCTTGTGATGGACCCCGCTTACATAATTTTCGATGAGCCTACAACTTTGCTTGATTTGAGAAATAAGCGCCGTGTTGCCGAAGCAATCGATAACTTATCTCAAACTGTGATTGTGGTATCTCATGACCTTGAGTTTTTGGCGGGGTTTGATCGCGTACTTGTTTTTGATGATGGTCAGGTGGTTGTCGATGACATTCCCACTATCGCTATTCCTGAATATATAAGGATGATGTCATGAGTTTGTCTGGGTATGAGCATGGTTCATCATTTGTGCATCGAGCCAGCCCAGGGCTCAAGATTGTT
Source organism: Photorhabdus heterorhabditis (assembly GCF_001280945.1). Classification (NCBI taxonomy): domain Bacteria; kingdom Pseudomonadati; phylum Pseudomonadota; class Gammaproteobacteria; order Enterobacterales; family Morganellaceae; genus Photorhabdus; species Photorhabdus heterorhabditis. Next base: position 98,006 of record NZ_LJCS01000009.1, read on the forward strand.
TCTTTGATTATTTTGGGAACATTACTTTTCGTTGTTCCGCGTATTGAGCTTTCAGTTGCAGCTTTGGCAGGCATCATACTTTTATATTTGTTAGCCAGAATCTCATTGAAAACAGCTTGGGCGCAACTGCGGCCTGCTATATGGGTTCTGTTACTTATTTTTATCGTCCAAGTGTTTTTGCATCATTGGACTGTTGGTGTTCTTGTGGTAGTTCGCCTTGTTTCACTTTTGCTGCTGGCTTCGTTGGTTACTTTCACTACTCGTACCTCTGATATGATTGACGCATTGGAAAAGGGTTTTGGGTGGTTGTACTATTTTGGTGTTAATCCTGGAAAAGTGAGCTTGGCATTATCGCTTGCTTTACGATTTATCCCTGTTCTAGCGTCAATTACAGGGGAGGTACGGGAAGCGCAGAAGGCAAGAGGTCTTGACAAGAGTGTCATAGCAATTGCGGTGCCCGTTATTGTAAGAACGCTTAAGATGGCAGATGATATCTCCGCTGCTATCGACGCCCGCTCCTATGATCCCGGGTTTGAGAAAAAAAAATCAAACAGTAAATAAAGCACAATTTGTAGCCTTATCGAAAAGAAAGAGGATCAAATGTCCACGAAAGATATTGTTTATATCGCATTATTTGCTGCACTAACCGCAGCGCTGGGTTTATTTCCACCATTAGCACTTCCTGTTGTGGGCGTTCCGATAACGGCTCAATCAATGGGAGCGATGCTCGCTGGTGCTATTGTTGGTGCAAAACGCGGGGGATTAGCATTGCTGCTTTTTTGTGTGCTCGTTGCAATTGGATTACCGGTAATGGCTGGAGGTATGGGGGGATTTGGGGTATTTCTCAGTCCGAGTGGTGGTTTTGTTTTGGCATGGCCGATTGCAGCTTTTGTCATCGGCTATTTGTATGAACAGAATCTTGCAAAGCTGAATGTTTTTAAAGAATCTGGATTTCTTGCCTTTGGTGGGATAGTGCTTGTTTACGTGATTGGCATTCCATGGGTTGCAGTATTTGCCAATATCAACCTTTGGCAAGCAACCGTAGGTTCGGTTGGATTCATACCAGGAGATATTATCAAAGTCATATTGGTTATCTTGATTGCTAAAACTGTTCGTCGGGCTTACCCCACTCATGAGTCACATTTTTAAACGTTGGTCTTTGTGACTGGTTGATACTTGGTTGTGAGCACCCAATAGTTGCCGCTAAGAGTCATCATTGTACCGATGATGGCCCAGATAGTTGGACGATAGCCTTCTGTCACGCTGGAGATGGCTAATGCGACAAGTGGAACGAGAAGCATCGTATAAGCTCCTCGTTCTGCACCCAAACGGCCAACAACAGCGAAATAAGTTGTGTATCCAATCACAGAAGGAAACAGGATCAAATAGCATAGAGATGCTACATAGACTGGTGACGGATCAAAACCAAATGTCTGCTTGGTTAATAAAGCATAGCTGAGCAGGAATATAGCGCCATATCCCATAGAAATACCGGTCATTGGTAGAACAGTGATACCTTTTCTTTGTAATTGAACTGCGGAAATGTTGGCGAATGAGAACGCGAGAGTTGCGGAGATGGCGTAACCGAATCCCACCCAATTCCACTCATTATTAAAAAATTCTGGACTGAAGACTAAAATTATCCCTGCCAGACCGACTAGCGCACCTACCAGAACTGTTCGTGAAGTTGATTGTCGCAGGAAGAGAGTGGTATTCACGGAATTGAATAATATGACTAAAGAGTAGGTGAGAGCGATTAAACCGGTGGTGATCAAGGCCGCAGCTTTGTAAATTAGTAAGAATGCAACAGCAAATCCGCACGCTCCGAGCGAAGCGAAGGAAAGGTGATCGCGCCAGGTATATGTGAGTTTTTCCCGCGAAATTGCCGCTATCAGAAGTAACAATCCTGATGCACACCCAAAACGATAAATCAGAGATATTACAGGTGAAACGTCAGTTAATTGCAGTTTTGCTGCATACCACGATGTTCCTCCCGTGATGATCGTCACGATGTACAGAACAGCAGTAGCGTAAGAAAAGGGCATCTTCATGCTTAGACTCCAGCATCTTATCAAAATGCATTACGACCATAGGATCAGATACTTCTCACTTAATAGACCGATGAAAGAGCCTGTGGCGATCCGATTGCCTCCCGCAGGCAAGACGATATGAGGATTACTAGTACTACAGCCGTAGATATTGTGTAATAATGCGCCAAGTTCTCATGCCAACATAGCGAAAGATTCGATGCAAACACCGTTGACCCTGTGGACACAGGAACTGGATACATTACACGCCCGTTTAG